>NZ_JBDQZI010000010.1:0-157875 GCF_042920265.1 Lysinibacillus sp. KU-BSD001
GCATCAAATGAAAGTCCGCTCGACTTGCATGTATTAGGCACGCCGCCAGCGTTCGTCCTGAGCCAGGATCAAACTCTCCATAAAAGAATTTGAGTAAGCTCAAATTTGCTGGCATCATGTTCGATGTCCAAAATTTTGTTTCTTATTCAGAAACATTTATTGTTAACGTTTTGCTTGTTCAGTTTTCAAAGTTCAGTTTGTCGCTACTCAACTGCAGCGACTTTTATAGAATAACTTATCCTCAAGTTGTTGTCAACCTATTTTATTCACTCTTGAATTTTTGTGTTGGCGTCTCGTTAAGGACAAGTAATACTATATAATATATTTCTGCCCTATGCAATACTTTTCTCAAAAAAACTTTTCACTTTTTTTATATCTGTTACAAACATCGCTATACCAACCATTATAATACTACCTCCAACAACTTGAGAGACCATTAGTTTTTCGTTAAAAATAAATAAAGCTAAAATTGCAGCACCTACTGGCTCAAATAAGATTGCTATGGATATCGTATTTGTACTCACCCATTTCAATGACCAATTAAATAACGTATGCCCTAGTAAGTTTGGTACAATTGCCAACATAACAAACCAAAACCAATCTGTCTTTTCATAAGGCCCGAATGATTGTCCCATGCATAATACATAAATGAAAAGACATATCGTACTTACACTATAAACAACCATTGTATAGGTCATCAAAGATAATCGATTACGAACAGCTTGTCCAAATAGTAGATACCCTGTAATTAGTGCACAGGCTATCAACGCTAATATATCTCCATAAAGCGCAGTACCACTGGTCCGAAAATCTCCCCAGCCAATCAATAAACTCCCAACAAGTGCTACGCTAACTGCTACAATAGATTGAAAAGATGCTCTTTCTTTAAAAAAGATATATGTCCCAATAAATGCAAATAGCGGTTGTAGCGTCACCAATACTGTAGAACTTGCCACAGAAGTGTAATTCAATGATTCAAACCAGAGGATAAAATGGAATGCTAAAAAAATGCCTGCAATGGAAGAAAACAGCCACTCCCTTTTCTCTAGCAACTTTAACTCATGGCGATACTTTATAAGAAATAACGGACTCATAATTAGAACCGAAAACAACATACGATAAAAAGCAATCACCCCTGATTCTGCACTCGCCAATTTTACAAAGATTGCTGACAACGAAACTGAAATAACGCCTATTATAATCGCCAAATACGGTTTCATTGATTTCGTTGTTTTATTAAGCATTTATGCCACACCTACCTTATACCTTATTGTACATAAAGTATATTGATTCGCAACACGAAATAACAGAGAGGATGATCACCCATGCATTTCTTATTAAATGATACGCTTTCGCTGGAAATTTTAATAAAATTAACGATTGCCGGGACTTTAAGTTTAATTATCGGGATTGAAAGAGAACTAAAAAAGAAACCAGTCGGATTAAAAACAAGCTTAGTTATTGCTACCTTTAGTTGCTTATTGACGATTATCTCAATCGAAACAGCATATACTACACCTGCAAGAGATGATATTAATATCACAATGGATCCACTACGTCTAGCTGCCCAAGTCGTGAGTGGCATTGGATTTTTAGGCGCAGGTGTCATTTTACGAAAAGGAAATGATAGTATTACGGGCTTAACGACCGCTGCGATGATTTGGGGTGCAGCAGGGATTGGCATTGCAGTTGGTGCAGGGTTTTATTTTCAAGCATTTGTTACAGTCGTTATTGTTGTTATCGGAATTGAAGTAATTGCACCATTTCTTATTAAAATAGGGCCAAGACGATTACGTATGCGCGAAGTGTCATTAAGGGTTGTTATTAAGGACATTAATCAATTACCAACATTATTAGAACAAATGAGAGCACATAATATGACAATCGAACATGTAGGGATTCGTGATTCAGTTGATCGGCATAACAACCGTTTACACGAGGTAAATATACGACTGTCTACACTTATTTCGAAAGACACGCTTTGGATTTACAATACACTGCACATACTTGAGTATATCGAAACAGTAGAAATCGAATTTTTAGCTTAATGGAGGCTCAGTATGGGAGAACTATTCTCGTTGTTAAAAAACGGCAAT
Source organism: Lysinibacillus sp. KU-BSD001 (assembly GCF_042920265.1). Taxonomy (NCBI): domain Bacteria; kingdom Bacillati; phylum Bacillota; class Bacilli; order Caryophanales; family Bacillaceae; genus Lysinibacillus; species Lysinibacillus sp. KU-BSD001. The sequence continues at coordinate 2,097 of NZ_JBDQZI010000010.1, forward strand.
AAACCTTCACTTGCCGCAGCATTCGTCAACACATTTTTAGGGATTATTAAAGGAGCAGCATTTTTCTTTACCGGAAATGTAGCTATGTTCGCAGAAATGATGCACTCATTTGGTGATGCAGCAAACCAATTTTTCGTTTATATCGGCTCTGCATTATCGAAGAAAGCACCAACCCCAAAGTTTCCAAACGGCTACGGGCGAGTGGTCAATCTCGTTTGCTTAGGAGCCGTATTAATTGTTGCTATTCTTTCATATGAAACAATTAAAGAAGGGTGGCATCACTTTATACACCCAGCAACTGAATCACACGGAATATTCATCGCTTTAGGGGTTCTTTCAATCGGGATCATTTTGGAAGGCTTCGTATTGCACAAAGCCGCTAAAGAAGTGCTACATGAAGTAGGAGTAGAAAAAGCCGGAATGATGGCCATACCGCAATCTGCACAATATTTAAATCGCGCAAAACCTGCCACAAAGCTTGTATGGATGGAAGATTTAGTCGCAACAAGCGGAAATGTTCTTGCCTTCGCCGCCATCGTGATCGCTTACTTCACAGGCTTTTATCGTCTGGAGGGACTAGTTTCGATTATTATAGGTCTAATGATGTTCTATGTAGTCGGTCGTGTATTTTTAGATAATGCAAGGGGCGCTATTGGTGAAACAGATGAAGAAATGATGATTCATATCGGGAATCTCGTGATGGAAGACCGCCATGTATCTGATATCGCGCGGATCGAAGTCATTAAAGAAGGGGAATTTTTACATGTCGAGGTTGTGGCTGAGACAGATAAAAGTTTATCACTGGATTACTTAGACGATGTACGTGACCATTTAGTCGAACTGATTCTCGCACAAAAAGGAGTAACAAAGGTAACACTCTCTTTTGACGAAGAAGATGGTATTACACAGTGGAAGCACGAACCAACTGAATAAATTAAAGCTCGGCATTTCACATAAAACGCCGAGCTTTTTTCTATAAAGACGCTACAAGTATAGCACGTACATCTTCACTATTTAATTTATTGAAGTTCCCAAAAGGACCATTTAATACTGTATGTGCAATAATCCCTTCAAAATCACGATCATCAATATTATAATCTGCTAGGCGGCTTGGTGCACCAATGGACTTCCAAAACGCACTTAAACGATTAATCCCTTCAAGCGCCATTTCCTCATCTTTGAGATGGCCACGCTCCACCCCAAATACTTTTTCAGCAAGCCTTGCAAATCGCGCTGGATTTACATGCAGAGTATGACGCATCCAATGTGGGAAAAGGATAGCTAGTCCCCCTGCATGTGGAATATCATAGTATGCAGAAATGGCATGTTCAATATTATGTGTTGCCCAATCACCACGTGAGCCCATGGAAAGGAAATTATTTAAACCAAACGTACTTGATAACATTAATGTTTCACGATGCTCATAATTGTCAGGCTCTGTTAACGCTTTTGGTGTCACATCGATAATTGTACGTAAAATTCCTTCACTCATTTCATCTGTAAGCGGTGTATTTGTTGCATTATTAAAATATTGCTCGAAGATATGCGACATCGTATCTACTACACCATTGACGAGTTGATCTTTCGGTACTGTAAAAGTATAGGTTGGGTCTAAAATAGAGAATTTCGGGAATACCGCTGGACTACCCCAACCAAACTTCTCTTTTGTTTCTAAATTTGTAATAACAGAACCTGAGTTCATCTCTGAGCCTGTTGCTGCAAGTGTTAACACAGTACCAAATGGTAATGCCTCGTTTGCAGGCGCCTTGCGAATCACGAGATCCCATGCATCCGCATCAGACTTCGCCCCAGCTACAATTAACTTAGCGCAGTCGATTACCGAACCACCACCGACAGCTAATACTAAATCTATTTCTTGTTCCTTACATATGGCAACACCTTTTCTAGCAGTCGACACGCGCGGGTTGGGTTCAACACCTGACAATTCAAATACTTGCTTACCCGTTAAAGCGTTCATGACATCCTCATAAACCCCATTTTGCTTAATGCTGCCACCGCCATATACAACAAGTATTTTTTCATAAGATGCTACTTCTTTCGCTAATTGTTCGATACTCCCTTTGCCAAAGTGTAATTTCACCGGATTCCAAAACGAAAATGTGTTCATTTTTTCTCTCCTTCCATATACATGCTCATTTTCCATATTAACATAAGAACTATCGATTATGCGTATATGTACTTTGAAGCGGGATCTACATTATCACTACTGCACATTTTTCTTTTATTTTTCAACTAAAATGAAGTATTTTTGATTTATTTCTCTTGAATGCATCGGTTCAACAAAATACATAAACAACAACATACGATAATTACAAATATTTCTCTAACTGCTCGTTAAGGTAAAAAAGGGGGTGTCTGAAAATGTCTTTTCAGACGGCCCCTTCTCTATTATATAATAATTAAACCCATCCACGGAAGCGAGATGCTTCTGCTGTACGACGCACACCAACCATATATGCCGCTAAGCGCATGTTAATGTTACGATTTGTTGCTGTTGTGTAGACGTTTTCGAATGCATCTACCATTTTACGATATAACTTTTCGCGCACTTCTTCTTCTGTCCAGTAGTAGCCTTGGTTGTTTTGTACCCATTCAAAGTAAGATACTGTTACACCACCAGCTGACGCCAATACATCCGGTACTAACAGAATGTCACGCTCTGTTAAAATTTTTGTAGCTTCTGCTGTTGTTGGACCATTCGCTGCCTCAACTACGATGCTTGCTTTAATATTATGTGCATTTTCTGCAGTAATTTGGTTTTCAATGGCAGCTGGCACTAAAATATCACAATCAAGCTCTAAAAGCTCTTTGTTTGAAATTGTATTTTCAAATAACGTTGTCACTGTACCAAACGAATCGCGACGATCAAGTAAATAGTCAATATCTAAGCCGTTTGGATCATGTAGTGCACCGTAAGCATCTGAAATACCGATTACTTTCGCACCTAAATCACTCATAAATTTCGCTAAGAAGCTACCCGCGTTACCGAAGCCTTGAATCACGACACGTGCTCCTTGAATATCGATACCGCGTTTTTTTGCTGCCTCTTGAATAACAATTGTTACCCCTTCAGCTGTTGCACGGTCACGACCTTGCGAACCACCTAGTACGATTGGTTTACCTGTAATAAAACCTGGTGAGTTAAATTCATCCATGCGACTATACTCATCCATCATCCATGCCATAATTTGTGCATTTGTAAATACGTCTGGAGCCGGAATATCTTTCGTTGGTCCGACGATTTGGCTCACTGCACGTACATATCCGCGACTTAAACGTTCTAGTTCACCCATTGACATTTGGCGTGGGTCACAAATAATACCACCCTTACCACCACCATATGGAAGATCTACAATACCGCATTTTAACGTCATCCACATAGAAAGTGCTTTTACTTCTTCTTCGCTCACCATTGGATGGAAGCGTACGCCACCTTTTGTTGGTCCTACAGCATCAGAGTGTTGTGCACGGTAACCAGTGAACACTTTTGTTGTACCGTCGTCCATTTTTACAGGAATACGAACTGTTAATAAACGAAGTGGTTCTTTTAATAATTCATACATCCCTTCGTCGTACCCTAACTTGCCTAGCGCATCTTTAATAACATCCTGTGTTGAAGTAAATAGGTTTAAATTTTCAGCCATTAGTTTCGCCTCTTTAAAATTTAATAGTGATTTGATTATCGCCAACATTGTAACATACTTGATACAAGATTTGGCTACTATTTCGTCACATTTTGAACACTTTTTATAAATTATTTATTTTGTCATGTTTTACTTACATTTTATCCTAATAAAAAAACCACTACACGTGACTTTCGATCTATATTTTTTCATCCTATCATACAAAATTCATTACATTTCAAAGAATTTTAAAGCATTTCCGACGTTGTTTTTGCTTGCATATGAAGTTGTAAGTAATCGGGACCACCTGCTTTTGAATCCGTACCGGACATATTAAATCCGCCAAATGGTTGATACCCTACAATAGCACCTGTACAGCCTCGATTAAAATATAAATTCCCGACATGAAAATCCTCACGGGCTTGCTCGATATGCATCCGATTATTCGAAATAACCGCACCCGTTAACCCATACTCCGTATCATTCGCAATCGCAATAGCCTCTGTAAAATCGTTTGCCTGTGTAATGGCTACTACAGGACCAAAAATTTCTTCCTTCATAATCCGTGCAGTTGGATCAACATCAACGAACACAGTTGGTTCAATAAAATACCCTACCGAATCATCACTACCGCCACCCACCATGAGCTTTCCTTCCGCTTTTCCAATTTCAATATACTCCGTAATTTTTTGAAACGCCTTTTCATCAATCACACTTGCCATAAAGTGTTCTGGATTAACAGGGTCACCTATTTTAAGCTCTTTTGTTAAATCAACGACACGCTCTATCACCTTATTATAGACATTTCCTACAATAACAACACGTGAACATGCAGAACATTTCTGGCCTGAAAAACCAAACGCAGACTTTACAATGGATTGTGCGGCTAATTCTAAATCTGCATCACTATCAACGATAATGGTATCTTTACCACCCATCTCCGCAATCACACGCTTGAGCCAAATTTGTCCTTGTGCCGGTTTAGCTGCACGTTCATTAATGCGAAGCCCTATATCACGAGAACCTGTAAAGCTAATAAAACGTGTTTTCGGATGATCAATTAAATAATCGCCTACTTCTGCACCACTTCCTGGCACAAAATTCAATACCCCAGGTGGCAGTCCTGCTTCTTCTAAAACTTCTGCAAACTTATAAGCAATGACTGGAGTAGTCGATGCCGGTTTCAATAGCACTGTATTCCCTGTTACAATGGCAGCTGCTGTTGTACCTGCCATAATCGCTAACGGAAAATTCCATGGCGAAATAATAATGCCCACACCTAACGGGATATAATCATAACGATTAAACTCACCCGGTCGACTTTCAACGGTTTGCCCTTCTTTCAGACGTAACATCTGTCGACCGTAATATTCTAAAAAATCAATCGCCTCTGCTGTATCTGCATCCGCTTCATGCCATGGCTTTCCTGCTTCTTTCGTTAATAGTGCCGAAAACTCAAATTTTCGGCGACGAATAATCGCAGCTGCCTTAAATAAAATATCAGCGCGAACATTCGGATTTACCTTTTTCCACGTTTTGAATGTTTCTTCTGCTACTTGTATCGCCTGTTCTGCATATGCTGTTGTCGCCTTCGAAACAATCCCCACTACTTCCGTTTTTTTCGCTGGATTATACGACCTAATTTTTTCTTTTGTTAGAATACGTTCCCCACCAATAATCAGTGGATATTCCTTCCCTAAATATCCTTCGACTAGATCGAGCCCCTTTGCATACGCCGCACGATTAGTCTCCATTGAAAAATCAGTAAATGGTTCATGCTTATATGGAATCATTGCTCATCGCTCCTTTAACGACATTATCGCTTATGTAGCATGACGAAGAAAAAATAGCCCCTTTTACAACACATCATACTACTAACGTCTTTTATAGATGTATGCTTGACTAATCGTTAAAATTAGAAAGACACATCTCGACCAAAATAGGTCAAGATGATGTTCTTGCTTATGTGGATTTCCTTAAATTCCATACTTTCTTATCTACTAACTCATAACGAGTAAATTTAAAAACATATATTACCATTTAAGTAACCATTGCTTTCCGCTCCGGCACTCGCTTTCCACGGGCGAGATCAAGCCTCCTCGTCGCTCATCCTTCGCTCCTGCGGGGTCTTGATTGTCTCGCTTTTCCCGTAGGAAGCTTTGCTCTGTAGCGAAAGGCGCATGCCGTCAGCTACACTCTCGCGCCTGCGCTACAAGCAACTATTGTTTCATAAAAAAACGGTTGCCTAAAAATAATGAAAGATTCACATTCATTACAGTAAATACTGGGCAATTATACATGCAAATGGAAAGAAAATGATTTCTTTTAGAGAAGAAAACTATTTTTCTAGCATATTGAGAAGTATTCACTTTTGCCGTAGCGCGCCATAGCCGCAGGAGCCAAGATTTTCTTTGCGACGAAAGCGCAGCGTCAGGAGCAGGAACAGGAGATCCAAACAGGCCGCGCCTGTTTTAGCTCCTGTGTAGGCTGTGGCAAAGCGCGGAGGCTATGATGCATATTCTTTTACTATTTAACTGGTATTTTTAAGATGCATTTTTGCTCATTGCGAGTACTAAAAAGAATGTGCTAATCCTTTATGATAAGCACATTCTTTGACATCATTCACCTGACTGACTAATCCAATCTTGTAATTTACTTTTTAATAACTGAAATCCATTTGCATCGGCCTCATCTACACGGTCTTGAAGCGATCTACGCGGTACTTGTTCACGCTTTCTTTGTTGTGGTGCTTCATGTAGCACTCGAATGGATAAACTTATTTTCTTGGCATCATCATCTACTTCAAGTACTTTTACAGTAATTTCATCCCCGACGTTTAAATAATCATGTACATCCTTTACAAACCCATACGTAATTTCTGAGATATGAACAAGTCCCTGCGTATTTTCATCTAACGCAACAAATGCACCGTACGGTTGGATTCCCGTTACTTTACCAGTTAACACTTCACCTACTTCATATTTTTTTGCCATAGCTTTGTTCCTACTTTCTCTATACTTTATCTACGAAATCGTCATGTTAAATTATAACATATCAAAACATTCCTCACAAAGAATGTCCTACACGTACCTACATGTTCTCTTTTTTTACTTTTTTACAATAATTTTTTACACACTACGAAATATTCTAAAAAATTTTAAAATTTTTTAGAAAAATGACTTTGTTTTCATTATAAAGTACGATAGAATGAATACTGTTTTTGATTTTTAAGGAGGTTTTATGTTTGTCATCTAGAGATCAATTCGCCTCTAAGATTGGATTTATATTAGCAGCTGCTGGTAGTGCAATCGGTCTCGGAGCGATTTGGAAATTCCCGTATATGGCTGGTACAAATGGGGGAAGTGTTTTTATCTTTCTTTTCATTTTATGTACTGTATTTATTGGTCTTCCCATTTTAATTGCAGAGTTCATGATTGGTCGACGCGGTCAACTCGATCCGATTAATTCATTTAAAGCGCAAGCACCAAGTAAACCTTGGTATATGATTGGTTGGTTAGGTCTAGTAGCGTGTGGTTTAATTTTATCGTTCTACAGTGTTGTAGGTGGCTGGATTTTAAGTTATTTATTCCGTGCGATTTCGATGAGTTTAACAGGGCAAGGTTTAGATTTCGCTGCCTTATTTGGTGAAATTATTTCAAACCCAGTAGAAGTATTAATGGCACAAGGCGCGTTTATGTTGTTGACACTATTAATTGTACAAGCTGGTATTAAAGGTGGTATTGAAGTAGCAAGTAAATGGATGATGCCTTTACTGTTTATCTTCTTTATTCTATTGTTCATTCGCTCGATTACATTAGATGGTGCAATGGAAGGTATTAAATTTATGTTTGTACCCGATTGGTCATACTTAAATGCGAAAACATTGTTACTTGCACTTGGCCAAGCATTTTTCTCTTTAAGTGTCGGTGTATCGGCCATGATTACGTATTCTTCCTATTTACCACGTACAGAAAATATTGTGAGCTCTGCACGTAATGTAGCGATTATGAATATTGCGATTTCGATTTTAGCTGGACTTGTTATTTTCCCAGCGGTTTTCGCACTTGGTTATTCGCCTGAGCAAGGACCTGGACTTGTATTTATTATGATTCCTGCTGTATTTGAACAATTGCCGATGGGCGGTTTATTTTTAATCATCTTCTTCATTTTACTGTTATTTGCAACAATTACTTCATCTATTGCATTATTAGAGGTTGTTGTATCAATTGGTGTGGGTAAGAAAACACAGGCGCGCAAACGTGCTTCATGGCTTTTCGCCACAATTATTTTTATTGTCGGAATTCCAAGTGCCTTATCATATGGTATTATGAGTGACTTTACCATTATGGGTAAAAACTTCTTTGACTTTGCTGATTATTTAACAAATAGTATTATGATGCCGATTGGTGCATTACTTATTTCACTATTTGCTGGCTTCCATTACTCAAAGAAAATCTCACAGGAAGAATTCCAATCTTCCCCATTCCTTTTTAAAACGTGGCTACTAATCGTTCGTTATATTGCACCAATTGCAATCATCGTTATATTGGTTCGCCAGGCATTCGCATAAGTTAAAAGTCGTCTTCATATCGTTTTATGAAGACGACTTTTAATTTTCAATTTTTAGACAAAATGTGAAAGCTATTTATAAATCAGCTCGTATTATAATAACTATAACAAACTGAAATCGAAAGGATGTGCTCGCTTTATGACGATGAAATTACATGATTTATTAAAACAGCTACGCGAAGAACGCAATTGGTCGTTAGAAGATTTATCTAAAAAAACGCAAGTTGGGGTTGAAAAATTAGCCATGTATGAGAACGGTGAGTTAACGCCTTCGGTACAAACAATTTTAAAATTATCAAATGTCTTAGAAGTACCTGCTTCTAACTTAATGGACGGCTTATAACGAAGACACCGAAGGAACAATGTTTTTAGTAGATATTTATTCAGAAGTGAAGGGGATGTCCCGAAAGTAAAAACTTTCGAGACACCCCCTAAATCACCGAGTATCTGTTCATATGAATCGCATCAAAAATACGCCCTTATCTCAACTACCTTATTCAAATCGTATCTTTCTAAATGATACATTTGGCTTCAAATTTTACCGCAATTAGTTTACGAGCCATTTCGACACATTCTTCAAACGGAATCCACTGTTCAAATGAATGTTCGTAAACATTTTGAATCACCTTCGCTAAATCGCTCGGATTATCTATTCCCTGTAATGCTGCTACTACATCCGCTGTCTCTGTATCATAACCATCTTTACCTATTTTAAAAGGGTCCCAATGCAGAAGCATCCAAACTGCCTTTTTATTCATTTCAATATTTTCCACAATAACTCCCCTGACTACTCTTTCTACTATTTCGTATGATAACATATATGTAAGACTAACAAAAAGAAAAGAGTGATAGTATGTCAGTTTTTAATCAAATTTATCCACGTAGAAATACACGTTCGCTAAAGTGGGATAAAATGGAGAAGGTTTACAATATGGACGATACTTCCGAACTATTAGCGATGTGGGTAGCTGATATGGATTTTGCTCCCCCTCAAGCTGTAATAGACGCTTTACATAAAAGACTAGAACATCCTATTTTCGGTTATTCACTTGTCGATGATCATTGTAAAAATGCCATTGTCTCTTGGTTTGAGCGTCGTCATAATTGGACAGTTGATCCAAATTTAATGCTTTTCCATAGCGGTGTCGTACCAGCAATTGCTAATATCGTCAGTGCCTTTACAGAGCCGAATGATAAAATTGTTGTCTCCACACCGATTTACCCACCATTCTTTAACGTACCGAAAAACCAAAAACGCGATTTAATCATGTGTGATTTACATGAAGAAAACGGCACATATCGCTTTAATTTTGAGACGTTAGAAGCGGCCTTTAAAGAAGCAAAAATGTATATTTTATGTAACCCACATAATCCTGGCGGTATGACATGGTCACAGCAAGACCTTGAAAAAATTGTAGAGCTTGCGATTCAACATGATGTGTTCATTTTATCTGATGAAATTCATGCGGATTTGCTCATTGATGACAACAAGCATATTCCATTACTCACGGTCGCACGAGCAAATGAAGCGAACATTATTACATGTATTGCCCCTACGAAAACATTTAATATCGCAGGGATTCAAGCAGCGATGACGGTTTCATCTAATATGCAATTAAAACACACATTGGAGCAGTACGGTGTCGCACATGGTCTTTTCGAATTAAATGCGTTCGTTTCAACAGCAATAGAAGCAGCCTATACAGAAGGTGATGCTTGGCTAGATGAATTACGCACTTATTTATCAAAAAATATGGATTATGTTATAGAAGAGCTCACAAAAATTCCAGGCATTCACATTCAGAAACCACAAGCAACCTATCTCATTTGGATTGATTACCGAGAGACAGGTATCGAAGAAAAAGATATGATGCATCGACTGCTAACAATTGGGAAACTGGCGCTAGATCCAGGGACAAAATATAGTGAGGCAGGTCGCGGTTTCTTACGTATGAATGTCGCTGCTCCGTTTGAAACAATCCAAGACGGTGTAGAACGATTTAAAAAGGCACTTCAAAATTAAGGCTCTCAAATAAAAAAGCTTCCAAAGCAGCATAAGCTTCGGAAGCTTTTTTCTAGGCATTTTCTTTTTCTTTTTCCTTTTCCATACGCTTATCACGCTCTTCTAATGCACGTTCTTCAAGCTTTTTTGCTTCTGCCGCTTGTTTTGCTGAATTTTTACGTAGCCATTTAAATATTAAAAACACGACTACAAATAGCAACATCATTTCAATGGCAGCTGGAAGATAAGTGGACTTATCTTCTGGGAAATATAGGAAACCCCAATTGAGGATGAATTGATCCATCATCTCACACTTCTTTCGTTATTATTCAAAAACAGTGATCGATTCAATTTTAACATCTTCTTTTGGTTTATCGTGCATATCACGGTCAACGTTCGTAATATTGTCAACAACGTCCATACCTTCGATTACTTGACCAAATACTGTATGTTTGCCATCTAACCAAGGTGTACCACCGTTTTTCTTGTAGACATCTACCTCTTCTTTAGACCAGCCACGTACTTCCATTTGCTTTAACATTGACACTTCTACTTGAGGCGCTTGTACGATAAAGAATTGAGAACCATTTGTGCCAGGACCCGCGTTTGCCATTGATAAGGCACCGCGAATATTTAATAACTCGGGTACACATTCATCTTCAAATGTACCACCCCAGATAGATTCACCGCCCATACCTGTACCAGTTGGGTCGCCGCCTTGAATCATGAATTTTGGAATGACACGGTGGAAGATAATACCGTTATAGTAACCTGATTTAGCATGACCTAAAAAGTTGTCAACCGTTTTAGGTGCATGTTGTGGGAATAATTTAATTTTAATATCACCCATTGTTGTTTTCATTTCTACTAGTACTTCGCCAGCATTTAATTCTTTTGATAATTGTGGAAACATGCTTGTCTCTCCTTTAAATAAATATAGGTGTTGCATACCTCGATTAAGTTTACCATACCTTCACAATTTTTCCGATTAAAAAACTACTTCATTCGCCTCACGAAATAACTTATACTAAATAGAACGTTCAAAATAGATAGGAAGTATCAAAATCGATGCAAAATAGAAAACACAATTTTACGATTATTTTCATTGCCAATTTTATAGTAGCTGCCTCTGCCACGATGATTATGCCGTTCTTATCACTTTATATAAATACACTCGGTCATTTCACAGAAAGCTATGTACAAAAATGGGCGGGGCTTATTTTCGCTGCAACATTTATGACGGCTTTTTTAATGTCACCTATTTGGGGAAGAATTGCAGACAAATATGGCTATAAACCTATTATGATTATAAACTGCTTCGGGGTTGCAATTAGTATTTTTTTAATGGGTTACGTGCAAAATGTCGAGCAGTTTTTCTTATTGCGTTTATTGATGGGGATTGTAACAGGATTCATTCCTACATCGATGGCGTTTATTAGCAAACATACATCAAAAGAAATTGCAGGAAAAACGCTCGGTACATTGCAAATGGGCAGTGTTGGAGGTACCCTTTTTGGTCCAGTAATTGGTGGTGCGGTAGCAGATGCAGTTGGCTTTAGCTATACCTTTATTTTTACGGCGATTGCCATTGCTATTGCTGCTATGATCATTATGATTGGTGTGCATGAACCAAAAGTAGAACAAAAGAAAAAATCGGCCATTTACTCACGAAAAAATGTCATCTGGGCCATTTTTCATCATCGTTTACTTTTAAATGTCATGCTCATTACGACGCTTATTCAAATTGGAAACTTTAGCATTCAACCACTGCTTTCCCTTTATGTATCACATTTAACAGCAACAGAAGAAGTAGCATTACTTGCGGGGATCACATTCAGTGCAACTGGACTTGGAAATATTTTATTTGCAAGATTTTGGGGGAAATTAAGTGATCGGATCGGATATGAAAAAGTATTAACGTATTTACTGATTGCTTGTGTAGTGTTTATTGTGCCGCAAGCAATCGTGACAGCACTTTGGCAACTGATGACACTTCGTCTACTGTTCGGTATTGTTGCAGGTGGTTTAATTCCTGTCACATCCGCGCTTATTCGCCGTGAAGCACCCATCGAAGTACAAGGTGAAATAATGGGCTATAACCAAAGCTTTCGTTTCCTAGGAAATATTTTAGGTCCTATTCTTGGTGGTGTAATTAGTGGCATCTGGAGTATCCCTACTGTCTTTTATTCAACCGGTCTACTTTTTTTCAGTGCCTTTCTTATTGTGTACTTCATCCAAAAAATGCCGAAGCAATATGTAGAGGACTTACTCAAAAATCACGTATAACGAATAGTAAATATATGTTATATTTGCATGGAAGCGAACTGTTGGAGGAAGGAATATGAAACAAATTTTTGGTTATTTCCTTATACTTTGTTCCATTCCACTACTATTACTCTTCGGAAGTGAAGTATGGAAGGAAATCGTGATTGCTAAAACACATGAGGAGAAAATGGAGGCATCCATTCACTTGCCACAAGTACAGGCACAACTGCCCGTTACATTATTAGATCGCAATGACCACATTTTTAACGAGGAATACGTAGAGTGGCGTGAACCACTTCCGTTTGAAGAATTTCCGCAAATTGTAAAAGATATTTTCGTTTATAGTGAGGATACGGAGTTCTTTAATCATATTGGCTTTGATGTAACGGCGATTGCCCGTGCTGTTATGGCGAATTCAGCGGAACAATCGATTCAACAAGGGGCCAGTACCATTACGCAGCAGCTCGTCCGTATGCGCTATTTATCGGAAGAAAAAACATATGAACGTAAGCTAATGGAATTGTTTTATGCTTACGAGCTAGAACAGATGTACAGTAAAGATGAAATTTTAGAAATGTATTTAAATGAAATGTATTTCGGTAATCAAGTTTACGGAATGGCAAGTGCAGCCACTTATTATTTTGGGCGCCCACTAGCTAAACTAACAATAGCGGAAATTTCCTTTATCGCAGCCATTCCAAATAACCCGAGCCTGTATGATCCACTAAAGAATTTTGATAAGACGAAAGAACGACAAGAACGCTTACTTGATACATTAGCGAAACATGCGATTCTCTCGACTAGTGAAGCCGAAAACTTCAAAGCGCAGCCGATCGAATTACAAGTAAAACAGAAAATTCAACAGTACCCCGCCTATAGCACATACGTATTACAAGAATTACGCTGGCTCGTCGCACATCACGAAGGATTGGAAGAACAACTGACGAAGGCAAAAACAGCAGAAGATCGTCAGCTCATTTCATCACAACTTGATACTATCATTGATGACATGTTTGTAAACGGCATTATCATTCATACAGCATTACAGCCAGAAAAACAGGCAGCCGATGAACAAGCAATGAATCACATTTTATCCCCATATGATATGGAAGCAAGTGCCACCGTGATTGACAATGAAACGCGAGAGATTATTAGCATTTTCGCTGGACGCAATTATGAAAAGCATAATTTACATCGTGCCTACCAAACACCGCGTCAACCAGGATCTGCCTTTAAACCATTAATCGATTATGCACCTGCGATTGAACTATTGAGCTACACACCATCTTCTACCATTAGCGGAGGGCATTACTGTGTAGGCAACTTTTGTCCAGAAAACTATGGTGGTAGCGTTTATGGTCATGTATCCCTTTCGACCGCATTTAGTTGGAGTTACAACACAAGCGCACTTCGGTTATTAAAGCAAGTTGGTCTTGAGCCAGCATTTAGCTATATTGACCGCTTTCATTTCCGTTCCATTGTCGATGAAGACCGTAACTATGCTGCCGCTCTAGGTGGTTTAACTTACGGGGTGACCTCTCTTGAAATGGCTGATGCTTATACGAGTTTTATAGATGGAAGCTATAGTGAAGCACATGCTATTCGGAAAGTTACAGATTTAGACGGAAATATGTTATATGAATGGCCGAAAGAACGCGATACTATTTGGTCTGCTAAAACCGTACGCCATATGCGTAGCCTATTAACAGATGTTGTCTATAAAGGAACTGGTAAAGGACTATATACTAATACTTCGTATATAGGCGCCAAAACAGGTACAACAAATGATTTCAAAGACTTTTGGTTAGCTGGACTGACGGAAAATTATACAACCGCCATTTGGATCGGCTACGATGAACCACGTAATATGCAGTCGCTTGAAAATGATAAAATTCACTTTAAACTGTTCAATGCTATTATGGATTAAGAAAAGCGCAAGCGCCCGCTTACGATTTCGTCGCAAAATAAATTTTGGCGCGAATGCCTAGACACCCTTTTAATGAGACCATCCTTACGCATAAGAGTGGTTTTTGTGTGTTAGGGGGTTTTTACGCGACTCTGCTATTTTATTTTATATTCTCCCTCTTTTCAAAACGTCACGAGGGGCTAGACGCTAGACCTAAACACGCTTTCAATTTGAAAATGTTTATATTAATCTTTAAAAAAAGTGGGGAAAAACATTATCGTTTTTCTCCACCCTTTCTTTACTCTTGTTGTTGATGATAATTTTCTAAAGCAACTTCTGACATTTCTTGACGAATTTTTGTTATGTGTTGAATCATTAATTGTTTAGCACCATGAGCATCCCTACGACTAATCGCTAAAAACAAATCTCTATGCTCATTAAATGTTTCTTCGTATAGCCCATCACGTGCAAAACGGTGATTGCGCGTTGCTTGAATGGTCTTTTTCATATGTCCCCCAAGTGTTTGAACTAACCCTAACAAAACGGAATTATGCGCTGCTTCTGCAATACTATAATGAAATTGTAAATCCGCTAGTACACCGCGTTCTGTATCTTTATCTGCCACACGCATCTCTTCAATACATCGTCCAATTTTTTCAATATCTCGACTCGTCGCTCGTAACGCAGCAAAATAAGCACACTCCGACTCCAATACAAGTCTTGTTTCTAACATTTCATAAATCAGCGTATCTTCTGTATTCATAATGACATCTGATAAACTTTCCACGACCGCATTGACATTGGATGCTTTTATAAACGTGCCGTCCCCATGCCTAATCTCCACAACACCACTCATCTCTAACACCCGTAATGCCTCTCGAATCGATGTGCGGCTCACATTATACCGATTTGCTAGCTCTCGCTCAGATGGTAACTTTTCACCAGGTAAAAGCTCCCCTTGCATAATGGAATCCTTTATTTTATTGAAAATCACTTGATAAACTTTTTGATTTGGCTTCATTTCTAGAACCAACTTGTCACACCCTTACAAAATAATACTATTTTACTAATAATAAGCTTAATTGCGGAATAAATGAAATAATAAGTACGCCAATAATCATGACACAAACAAACGGTACAATCGCTTTCATAACTCCTTCGAATTTTGTTCCAGCAATTTTATTAGCAACAAATAGATTTAAACCAACTGGTGGGGTAATATAACCAATAGCTAAGTTCACAATCATGATAATCCCAAAATGCACAAGGTCCATACCTAATGCAGAAGCGACCGGTGCCAATATCGGTGTTAAAATGAGGATTGCTGCAGCTGTTTCCATAAAAGTTCCTACCACAAGCAAGATGACGTTAATTATTAATAAAGCAACAATCCAGTTATCCGTTAAACTTAGAAGTGCTTCCGTAATTTCCATAGGAATACGTTCACGCGTTAAATAATAAGCAAAAATAGAAGCACCCGCAATAATATACAAAATGGTTGCACTCATTAACATAGATGATGAAAAGATTTCAAATAAATCTTTGAGTTTAATTTCACGATAAATGAATACACCAACAATTAACCCATATATTACTGCTACTAATGCTGCTTCTGTTGCAGTAAAGAATCCACTATAAATCCCACCTAAAATAATAACTGGCATCATTAAAGCTAAAATGGAATCCTTTAATGCAATCAATAATTCTTTCACACTATGCTTCTCTCCACCACCATAACCTTTCATAAGAGAGATGATATAAACTAACATCATGAGTAGCATAACAATAAAAATCCCCGGAATAATGCCAGCAATAAACAGATCACTAATGGATACACCTGCTGTTACACCAAATAGTACAAGCGGCACACTCGGTGGGATAATCACACCGACTGTCCCCCCAGTAGCTTGAATGGCAGTGGAGAAATTTTTATCATAGCCCTTTTTCACCATTGCTGGAATCATAATCGCTCCCACGGCTGCTGTTGTTGCGGCTGCTGAACCAGATAACGCTGCAAAAAACGCACAAGATACGATCGATACAAGTGCAAGACCACCCTTCACACGACCAAGCATCACTTCGGCTAAATGAATCAGGCGCTGAGAAATACCGCCACTTTCCATCAGCTTTCCCGCTAAAATAAAAAATGGAATCGCTAGTAGCGGAAAAGAATCAACCGAGTTAAACATGCGTTGTAAAATCGCTACTAATGGTACATTTCCTTGCATCGTAAAAAAAATAACTGCTGTCATCGATAAGGCTACCGCAATTGGAACATTAATAATAAATAATACAAGTAATACGATAAATAATAAAATATCCATTACTTCGCCTCCTCTTTAATTTGTTGAACAGTTACATCTAATAAATTCACCATTAAAATAACTCCACTGATTGGTACAACCGCATAGACTAGCCCCATTGGAATTTGTAAGACGGGCGAAGGTTGATTCATGACTTGATTTGACAAGGTGATCCCTTCTTTAATCATAATAAAGAAAAACATCATGGAAATAATCCCCGCTAATACAATCATGATGGTTTTCAGCATCCCTCTTACTCTTTCGACAAGTAACTCCATGCCAATATGTGCTCGCTTAGATAGTGCATAAGCTGCCCCTAAAAATGTAATCCAAATTAACGAATAACGAGACAATTCCTCAGTCCACGCTAAAGGCTGATTTAATACTAAGCGGAATAAAATTTGACATAATACTGTAATGACTAGCTCTGCCATTAATAAAACTAAAAAAATATGTACGACAGCATTCATGCTATCTATTAATTTTCTCACTACGCAACCCCTCCTGTTCCATTCTTATTTATTTAATACTGATCATATTTCCATCCTTCCCCACTAAAAACGACAAATAAAAACGAGAAGATATTCTCCTCGTTTTTATCTAATTTTGTGTAAAAGTTTATTGTTGCTGTTCTAAAATGCGATCTAGCAACTCTTTATTTGATGTTTCATTGTAAAGCGCTTCAATCTTGCTTCGGAATTCTTCCACATTTACCTCTTCAATAATTTCCATGCCATTTTCTTTTAAACGGGCTAAAGCCTCTGTTTCATTATCAATTACTAATTGTCGCTCATAAGCCCCGATTTTTTTGCCTTCTTCCATTAAAATCTCACGTAAGTCATCAGGTAACTTATTGTATGTAGACTCACTTAACATAAAGACAGCAGAAGAATAAGCATGACTTGTTAATGTCATATACTTTTGATTTGCATCATATAATTTGTAGCTATCAATAACTAAAATAGGATTTTCCTGTCCATCTACTACACCTGATTGCAATGCTGTTAATGCTTCTGTCCATGCCATTGGTGATGCACTTGCACCTAACTTTTCAAATGCTGAAATAAACACCTTATTTTCTTGCGTACGGAATTTCAATCCTTTTAGATCATCTGGTGTTTGTATAGGACGAACACTGTTTGTCATATGACGGAAACCATTCTCCCCCCAAGAAAGCGGGATAATTCCAACACCTTCTAATTGAGCAAATAACTCATTTCCAATGTCACCTTCTAATACTTTTACCGCCGCATCACGGTCGTTAAATAAAAATGGTAAATCTAATACACCAAAATCTGATACAAAGTTAATAATTGGGCCAGATGTAGAAACAACTAAATCAACTGAACCTAATGTTAAGCCTTCAATTAACTCTCGCTCCGCTCCAAGCTGGCTTAGTGGAAACGTTTCAATTTTTAAACGACCATCAGATTTTTCTTCCACATTTTTCGCTAGTTCTTGCATAGCTAGCTCAAATGGATGATCTTCAGCTAATGAATGTCCCGCTTGTAATACGAATGTTTCTCCGTCACCGCTATCACTAGCAGTCGTATTATCCTCTCCGCCACAAGCTGCTACAATTACCGTTATACATAACAACAATACCCCTAATAGAAACTTTCTCATCTTCTTCCTCCCCTTAGTCGATAAAGATTTTTCCTGGATTCAAAATATTATTTGGATCAAATGTATGTTTAATTTGTTTCATCAACCCATAAGCTACGCCATGTTCAGCTGACTGGTATTTAGCTTTACCTACACCCACACCATGCTCACCTGTACATGTTCCCCCTTTAGATAAGGCAAACTCTACTATATGTTCATTCAACTCTTTTGCTAATTGAATCTCTTCTTCACTGGATAAATCAATCATTAATAGTACATGGTAATTGCCATCCCCTACGTGCCCAACAATTCCTGCTTCCATTTGCATGCTATCAATTTTGGCACGTGTATTTTCAATCGCCTCCGGTAATGAGTTTATTGGTACAACTACATCTGTTGTCATCAATTTCTTTCTAGGTGAAGAGTGAATATACGTATAGGCAAGATTATGACGTAATTCCCATAAATGATTGCGGGCTTTTTCATCTTGTTCGAAGGCAAAATTCAGGCAGCCGATATCTTGCAAAATTTCTTGTGCAAATGCAATATCTGCATTTAGCCCCGCTTCATTACCATGGAATTCTAAAAATAATGTTGGTGCTTCTTCAAATGAAACGTCCGAATGAGCATTCACTAATTGGATACTGCGCTGATCTACAAGTTCCATACGCGCCATCGGAATACCCGCCGCTGTAATGGCAACGACAGCATCAACTGCTTGCTGTACTGTTGGGAATGTAGCACGAGCCGCCATAATTTTTTCTGGAATTCCATAAACACGTAAGACCAATTCTGTAATAACCCCTAATGTCCCCTCTGAACCGACCATTAACCCATTTAAATGAATACCTGATGAAGATTTTGCTGCTAAACCGCCTGTACGAATAATGCGTCCATCTGCTAGTACAACTTCTAAATCACGTACTTGATCACGCATAATGCCATATTTAACAGAGGTTGTACCACTTGCATTTGTCGCAGCCATTCCTCCGAGTGTCGCATCTGCCCCTGGATCTACAGAGAAAAATAAACCAAATTTCTTTAATTGTTTATTCAGCTGTGTTCGCGTAATCCCAGGCTGAACACGTACTAAAAAGTCATCGTTGCGAATTTCCAATACTTCATTCATTAAAGACATATCAAGCGATATTCCACCATTATACGGAATAACATGTCCTTCTAAGCTCGTCCCAAGACCAAATGGTACTACTGGAATTTTGCGTTCATTCGCAAACTGTAATATTTTACTAACCTCTTCTGTTGTCCTCGGAAACACTACCACATCCGGTAAATGTGGCTTGTGATACGACTCATCCTTACTGTGTTGTTCCAACATGACTTCATTCGTTGTGACTTGATCAGTTGGAAGAATCGCTTTTAATTGTTCGATGTAACTCATTTTCTTTCCACCCCACCATAATAGGTCCAACCAATTTACTCAAAAAAGATTGAACATTGTAAAATATTAAAACTTAAACGCCTGTTTACATCATAAGTAAACTCTAATGGTCCAACCTCCCCTAGAATATACTTAATTTTCTAAAAATACAATATTTTTTGTGAAATAATTTTAATTTCAAAAAAAAAAAGAAAAAGCATTTATAACGTCTATATGACGTTATAAATGCTTTCTTTCATCTCTCTATACAAACGGTAAACTAGCAATTACTCCATTGTATAACTTGATGACGATGTATACAATCACTGTACTAAATAGCGTCCAAAATAAAATTTCAAAAAAGATTAATCCAATCAGTCCCGTTAAGCTCATAAAATGACTCATTTTATATACTGTGTACACAAAATAAGTGGCTACTGTTACAACAAAAATACTAATTAATAAGGCTAGTGACTGGATACCCGCTGCTGATAGTAACGCCCCAAAAAATAAAATGACGTAACCTCCACGTGCTACACTCATCGTTTCTCCGTTTTGATCCTTCGAGAAAAATAACATGCCCAGTTCATGAATGGTTTCTCCTATAAGCTTGAGCGCTGAAAAAAGCATAAAAAAACAGAGCGCAAACAGTATAAGTAAAAATACTTTTAGCTCCATATCCGATAAAAACTCTCGCATGCCTGCATATACACCAATTGCTTGAAATAAGTTCATCGATTCTGAAACAGCATAAATACCAAATGTTAAACTAAAAAGTAAAATCGTAAATAACGGTAAATAACCATATAAATATGGATTTTTCATAAAATTTTAACCCCATTTTTTTATTGTTCCTTCATATTTAATAATACCCAATAAATATCGCTCCTCGCAACAACAGAAGGTAATAGTTGGCATGCAACGATACGAACTTTACGCTATAATTGGCTTATTGATATAAAACACATTTGAAAGGAGGCATTGCAATGCAAGTACTTGCCATATTCATTCCGATAATTGCAGCACTTTTGTTACCTTTACTATTTAAAAAAGTTCGAGCGATACACACGGGATGGTTTGTACTGCTAGTGCCACTCGCTTTACTAGGCTACTATATTCCATTTGTTAAAACAACGATGAATGGAGATACCGCTATCTCTACATTCGAGTGGATTCCGTCATTAAATATTGCTTTCACTTCTTATTTAGACGGATTGAGCATACTTTTTTCTATTTTAATTACAGGAATTGGCTCATTAGTGGTGCTGTATTCGATCTTTTATTTAGATAAAACGAAGGAACAACTGCATAACTTCTATATTTATCTATTAATGTTTATGACTGCGATGCTCGGGGTCGTACAATCTGACCATGTCATTACACTTTATTTATTTTGGGAGTTAACATCGATTTCATCGTTCTTGCTTATTGGCTACTGGTTTAATCGAGATAAATCTCGCTTCGGTGCCTTAAAGTCGATGATGATTACGGTTGCTGGTGGTTTAATGATGCTTGGGGGCTTCGTTTTACTGTCCATCATGGGGGATTCCTTCTCTATTCGTGAGTTGATTGCCAATGCTAGTACTATTGCTAACGGAGAATATTTCACATTAGCGTTAGTACTCATCTTACTTGGGGCATTTACAAAGTCCGCACAGTTCCCATTCTATATCTGGTTACCAGATGCAATGGAAGCGCCTACACCTGTGTCAGCATATCTTCACTCTGCTACAATGGTGAAAGCGGGCATTTACTTAGTTGCACGCTTTACGCCTATTTTCGCGGTGTCGGAAGTATGGATTTGGCTTGTTGCGGGAATCGGGTTATTAACATTATTGTGGGGCTCTTTATTTGGCGCAAAACAAACGGACTTAAAAGGTATTTTAGCTTTCTCAACAGTGAGTCAGCTTGGTCTGATTATGTCCTTATTAGGTGTCAGTGCAATGGCCTTCCATGTAGAAGATGCAGCAAGCAATATGTTTAAATATGCTGGGTTCGCAGCGATTTTCCATTTGATTAACCATGCGACATTTAAAGGAAGCTTATTCATGATTGCTGGGATTGTGGATCATGAAACAGGTACACGTGATATTCGCAAACTCGGCGGCTTAATGAGCTTAATGCCTGTCAGCTTTACTGTTGCATTAATTGGTAGTTTCTCGATGGCGGGACTTCCTCCATTTAACGGTTTCTTGAGTAAAGAAATGTTTTTAACAGCCATGCTTTCGGTTCAAGATTTCAACTTATTCAATTTTGAGACATTTGGTGTACTATTCCCGATTATTGCTTGGGTAGCAAGTGTATTTACATTTGTGTATAGCTTCTACTTTGTGTTTAAAACCTTTACAGGTAAATTACAACTAGAAAAACTACCAAAGAAACCACATGAAGCACCAATCGGCATGTTAGTTTCACCTGTCATTTTAGCAAGCTTTGTTGTGGCGATTTTCTTCATCCCGAATATTATTGGGACTTATTTTGTGAAGCCCGCTGTGGCAGCTATACAGCCATTCCTTTATACATCACCTGAGCAAATAGATGTACATGTACAGGCATGGCACGGGTATATTACAACAGAATTACTGATGACGATCGGTGTAGTCATTATCGGTTTACTGCTATTTGTATCGCTTGCCAAATGGCAAAAAGCATACTATGTATGGCCAAATAAGCTATCATTCAATAATTTGTATGATTTCGTCATGAATAGTGTATTAGAACAAGGAATGGAGAGCTTCTCTAAACTTTATATGACTGGTTCCATCCGCAAATATTTAACGTATATGTTTGCAGCCATTGCAGTGATTGTTATTGGTACTTTGTTTATTACAGATGCTTTTGTCATATCATTTGAAAACGTTTCACCAATCGCGATTTATGACATCATACTAATCGTTGTCCTGGTCATTGGAACACTGACAACACTATTAGCCAAAACTCGTATTACAGCGATTGTCGGTCTTGGGGCAGTCGGCTATACAGTCGCGCTGTTCTTCGTTATTTTCAATGCACCTGACTTAGCATTAACACAGCTTGTAATTGAAACGATTTCTGTTGCGTTATTTTTAATGGTATTTTATCACTTACCTAAACTTGAGCGTGTCGAAGAACGTATGCGCTTCCAAATTGGACGAGCAATTATCGCGATTGCCGTGGGAGCAATGGTCACACTACTTGCCTTATCCGCTCACTCACAGAAATTGATTGCATCCATCTCAGCGTATTATAAGGAAACGGTATACTCCCTTGCAGGTGGGGGCAATATCGTTAACGTTATATTAGTAGACTATCGTGGCTTTGATACATTATTTGAAATTGCCGTACTTGGTATTGCAGGTATGGGTATTTACGCCATGATTAAATTACGTTTAAACAGAAAGGAGAAAGCAAATGAGAACCAATAATTTAATCTTGCAATTTACGTCTAAAATTGTGTTCTTTATGATTTTCTTCTTTGCTGTGCATATTTTCTTTGCAGGACACTATACACCCGGTGGCGGTTTCGTCGGTGGCCTTTTAATGGCGAGTGCCATTGTTTTACTTGTGGTCGCTTATGATTTAAAAACCGTGCAAGCGATTTTGCCGCTAAATTACATGTATATGACAGCGACGGGGCTCATTTTAGCATTAGGAACTGCCGCATTTCCGATGTTCCTAAACAAGCCCTTCTTTACACATTCTTATGATTACTTTAACTTACCGTTAATCGGAAAGACGTCGCTTCATACAGCAGCATTGTTTGATCTTGGTGTATTTTTAGTTGTTGTCGGTGTGACAATGACCATTATTCAAACGATTGGGGAGGATGAATAATGGAAATTGTAATGGCTTTTGTATGCGGCTTCTTATTTATGGCTGCGATTTATTTAATTTTATCGCGTTCCCTTTTGCGCATTATTATTGGAACAGGTTTACTCAGTCACGGGGCACACTTACTCATTTTAACAATGGGTGGCTTTGGTGGTGACCATCCACCTGTATTAGCAGATGGCGTCACAAACTATGTTGACCCGCTTCCACAAGCGCTTATTTTAACAGCGATTGTTATTTCGTTTGGGGTTACGGCATTCTTCCTCGTACTCGCTTATCGTTCCTATCAAGAACTTGGCACAGACGATACGACTAAGATGAAAGGAAGCGAAGATGATGATTAACTTCCTATTAATTCCGATTATCATTCCATTTTTTATGGGGATGGTATTAATGTTTTTACAAAACAATATACGACTACAGCGTATTTTAACGTTACTTACACTATTTTGTGCTTCGTCCATTTCGTTCCTTGTCATGTTGAAAGTAAAGACGGATGGTATTCAATCCGTTACATTCGGGAACTGGCCTGTACCATTCGGGATTACAATGGTCGCTGATGGCATGTCTACATTATTAGTGTTTACAACATTCGTTCTCGCGTTCTTCATTGCTTGGTATAGCTTTGAAACAATTGGACGTGAGCGAGAACAATTCTTCTACTACCCTGGCTTATTATTTATTTTAACTGGGGTAACAGGGGCATTTACAACAGGCGATATTTTCAACTTATTTGTATTCTTCGAAGTGTTGTTAATGTCTTCTTACCTATTGATTGTGCTCGGTGGAGAAAAAAGACAACTCCGCGAATCGATTAAATATATTTTAGTGAATGTCATTTCATCTGCTTTATTTGTCATTGCAGTCGCCTATTTATATTCAGTTGTTGGCACGTTAAGTATGGCAGACATTTCAGTGAAAATTGCTGAAATCGGTCAACCAGGTATTATTACAACGATTGCTGTGTTGTTCTTAATGGTTTTTGGCTTAAAAGCAGCGATCTTCCCGCTTTACTTTTGGTTACCTAGCTCATACGGTGCAGCACCCATTCCAGTGCTTGCGCTATTCGGTGCATTACTGACAAAAGTAGGTGTTTACGCGATTATGCGTACATATACACTGTTCTTTGTACACGATGTAGCGTATACGCATGAGTTACTATTAATCCTAGCGGTTCTAACAATTGTAGCTGGTTGCATCGGTGCACTTGCGACATTCAATGCAACACAAATTATCATCTATAATATCGTCATTGCCGTTGGGGTTATTTTATTTGGTGTTGCCCAAATGAATGAAATTGGCTTAGAAGGCGCAATGTTTTACTTAGTACACGATATGATCATTAAAGCTGTGCTATTTATGCTTGTAGGGATGATTATTTATATCTCTGGCACGGCTAACTTGCGAAAAATGGGCGGCCTGATGAAAACATATCCCGCACTCGGTTGGTTTTATTTAATTGCTGCATTCGGTTTAGCTGGTATTCCACCACTTAGCGGATTCGTTGGAAAGCTATTAATTGTACAAGGTGGTTTCGAAGCAGGAAATATTTGGAGTAGTATTTTTATTTTAGCCTCTAGTTTAATCGTATTACTTTCCGTTATTCGCATTTTCATTTATGCGTTTTGGGGGAGTGACGGTGAGCGTGTGACGATAGAGAAACATCGCTACAATCGTATGTTTTATCCGACAGCTATTCTTGTGATCATATCCATTGCATACGGTGTTGGGGCAGAATGGGTCACACCATTTATGGACAATACTGCAAAAATACTTGTCGATCCAACGATTTATGTCGATGCCGTGATGAAAGGAGGAGAATAACATGGCCTTGCAAATTTTACTTAACTTCTCCTTAGCATTTTTATGGATGTTTTTATCGGATCACTTTACAGCAAACGGCTTTTTAATCGGCTTTCTTTTAGGAGCACTTTCCCTTGTCATTATGCGCCGCTTCTTTACAGGGCGCCTGTATCTGGAACGTGTTTGGTCCGTTATGAAATTAACGCTACTATTTCTAAAAGAGCTTGTCCTGGCTAATATAGCCGTATTAAAGGTTGTATTAAGACCAAAATTGGATATGCAGCCAGCATTTTTTAAATACGAAACAGCATTAACAAAAGAATGGGAACTAACACTACTCTCAAGCTTAATTACATTAACGCCTGGTACAGTCGTCGTGCATATTTCGGATGATAATAAATACTTATACATTCATGCGATTGACTCGGCAGATATTGATGACACAATTGCATCCATTCGTAATTCATTTGAAAAAGCTATTTTGGAGGTGAGCCGCTTATGACAATATTTATTTGGAGCTCCATTGTCCTCATTACGCTTTCGATGATTGTTATTATTTATCGGCTCGTGAAGGGACCCGATGCCTCTGACCGTGTCATTGCACTGGATACAATTGGCGTCTGCTTAATTTCATTAGTCGGCTTGTTTTCAATCATGGTAGATACAAGTTTCTTCTTGGAAATTATTTTATTGTTAGCGATTTTATCGTTTATCGGTACAGTTGCTTTCTCTAAATTTATAGAGAAAGGAGATATTATCGAACGTGACAACTCTCGCTAATATTTTAATTATCACTTTTATCGCGATCGGTGTATTATTTATCATTGTCACAGCAATCGGCTTATACCGACTGCCTGACTTATATACGCGTGCCCACGCTGCCTCAAAAAGTGCAACACTTGGTGTTATGTGTATTTTACTCGGTGTATTCTTCCACTTTTGGCTCATTGAAAATCATTTCAATGCTCGTATTCTACTTGGGATTTTATTTATTTTCATTACAGGTCCTGTTGGCGGACATATTATGAGCCGTTCATCGTATATCGCCGGTGTCAAACCTTGGAAAGGTACCGGGCATGATGATTTAAAAGAAGAAATTGAACGAATGAAAAAAGAACAAGGGATTCAATAGTTAAAGCACACAAAGCTTACGCTTTGTGTGCTTTTTCACCTGTTGAAAATAGTCAGCATTAGTAGTATGGATATGATGGGTATGGTCCGTATGGTGGATACGGTCCATATGACGGATATGGTGGGTATGACGGATATCTTGGATATGGTGGATAGATGGCATTTCCTAAAAAGCTACCTAAAAATCCGCCTAAAAATGGGCCGCCAAATGGGAAAAAACCTCCCCCAAAACCAGGTCTGCCATAAAATCCGCGCCCTGGTCCTCTGTTATGGCGATATCCTCCGTAAAAGCGTGACATTACATCCCTCCTCTATCATTAAAGTATGATAAAAGACTAGAGATACACTCGATATACGCCTATATGGTACACTAACTACAAAATTTCAAACAGAAAAAGCAAGCTATCACCTAACTGAAGCGATAGGATACCTTTCAATACATTTTAACTCATTATCTTGATTTTATTTTACCTGCCTAACAAACGTCGCCAATGTACGCACCATCACACCTGTACCGCCTTTTGGACCAAGGTCATGGGCCGCATTGGCATCCGACGTCCCGGCGATATCTAAATGAATCCAAGGTGTATCTTCTGCAAACTCACCAACAAATCCACCGCCAAAAATCATATGCCCGTCACGACCTGGTGAGTTGTTTAAATCCGCCATATCCGATTTGCGAATACGTTTTTTATCTTTCTCAGTGAGAGGTAAGCGCCACACGAATTCATCTGTTTCTACCGCTGCCTCCATAAAGCTTTCAAAGAATTCCTCGTTATTTGTTAAAGCACCTGTTTTGTCCATACCAAGTGCGACAATGACACCACCTGTTAATGTAGCCACATCAATTAAGTAGTCGGCTCCTTGCTGTTTGGCATACGTAACAGCATCAGCTAATACTAAGCGCCCTTCAGCGTCTGTATTTAACACTTCTACGGTCTTCCCACTGTATGTTGTAATGACATCATCTGGCTTAAAGGCAGTACCTGACACCATGTTATCTGTTGCCCCAATAACCGCGACAACATTGCGCTTCGGACGTATTTCACCAATAATTTTCATCGCACCAAGAACAGCCGCTGCACCACCCATATCGCCTTTCATACCGACCATTGACTCCCGTGGCTTTAATGAATAGCCACCTGTATCATATGTGACCCCTTTTCCGACAAAGCCAATAACATCTTCCCATTGATCTTTTGCCTGATATTTTAGCGTAATTAAACGGGGTTCTTCCGCTGAGCCTTGGTTGACACTTAAAATGCCGCCCATCCCTAATTGTTCAAGCTGTGCTTTATCTAAAATCTCTACTTCAAACTCATATTGCTTCGCTAGCTCTACTGCATAATTCGCTAAGTCTGTCGCGGTTAACATATTAGGTGGTAAGTTCACTAAACTTCGCGCTTCATTCACCGCTTCTGCATAAATCCGCCCTTCGTTAAAGCTAGCTACCATTTCTTCCATATGAGCTGTTGTGACAAATTCTACGCCATCAAGATATGTGTCCGGTTCATTTGATGATGTTTTATAATTTGGTACAGTATAAAAGCCCATATGAATGCCTTCTGCTGCAAGGAACGCCACGTCTGTTTCTGCCATTGCTGGTGTGACAAATGAATCTAACCAAATGGCATAGTCATTTACTTTTAACGCTTTTAGCTCTTTCCCTACTAAACCAAATGTTTCACGTAAGTTTTCCTTTGTCACTGTTTTTCCTTCTCCTAAGCCAACAAATACTACACGTTTTATATTGGTATTTGCTGTAGTGACAGGAAACTTCATGATTTTTTTACGATCCGAGCTAATTTCCCCTACACGAATCCATGTATCTAATGTGCTATCGAAAAATTCACTAAAAGCCGACCAATTTTTCATTTGTTCACGGTGTTTTTGCACCCCAATAATTATCGTTTCTGCCGTTATAGATGAAAATGTTTTACTTTGGGCAATAATCGTCATATAAAAGTCCCCCTTCAATATTCATTTCTACTTTATTATAACGCTTTCCTGATTATTTCGGTTAGCGAAGTTTATTTTTTTCACTTTTTAGAAAATATGATATGATGGTGACAACTTCTTTTGAAAGGGATGATGTGATGGCACTCCTTCAAAACACTCCTCTAGTCCTAGGATTACTGGCAATACTTGTTGTACAATTTTTAAAAGTCCCTATTTATTTTATTGTGACAAAAAAAGTAGACTGGTCACTATTAACGTCTACAGGAGGGATGCCGAGTTCGCATTCAGCTGCTGTGACAAGTGTAGCAACGGCCGTCGGGTTTGAAACGGGCTTTGATTCTCCTACCTTTGCTGTGGCAGCCATGCTAGCTATGATTGTCATGTATGACGCTCGTGGCATTCGTTATCAAGCGGGACAGCATGCAGCTGCCTTAAATGAGATTCGCCGTGATTTACAAATCTTTTTTCGCGATATTAAACGTTGGCCTAAAATGAATGAAGAAGAAAAAAATCAGGAGTTGAAAACATTATTAGGTCACAAAAGAAGTGAAGTATTGATAGGTGCTTTAGCAGGAATGGTCTTAAGTTGTACCGTCTATATATTGATTTAAAAAGCGTGTCTCCATGTGTGAGACACGCTTTTCCATTAGACTTTATTTGCGCTGTAATACATAAGAAAAAACATGCACCGAAATGATGCATGTTAAAACATTCTATATCCTGCTTTTCGTAAGTAAATCATAACAATTCCCGCAACGATAGCTCCCGCAAATCCACCAGACAAAATAGCAATATCTACAATTTGCAGTGCTTGCAGTTTATCCATTAGTGCGGGAAATGCTGTTCCTGCCTTAAAAATATAATCAAGGAAGCTGACTTCATCTACGATCAATACAACAACAACTGGATACACAATTGCCATAAGCCATGTCATGCGAAGTAGCATGTTTAATAAAAAACCAATACCAAAAAACATCACGAAAAATAGCACGACTGAAATGATTAATTGAACTAAAGAAACAGAACCACTCATCTATGTAAACCCTCCAATTTTCCTTTCATAAGTTTACATGATAAATTGAAGGCTTTCAATGTTCCTGTTTAGTTTGTCCCTCTATTGTCACATGTCTATTTTTTGATAAATAAATTGTATTTCGTATAACCGAAAACTTCTTCCGGAACGATATGATCCATATTGTCTAACATATGATGCTCTACTTGACTCTGTGCTACTTCCTTTAGCATTTGATTAGCTTGTTCATCAACGGCTAATTGCGCTGGCGTCATCCAACCCGCCTCTGAAATTTCACCCTCCTGCACGATAATAGGTTGCGTATCGTCTACAAGAGTGCAGTAAAGAATCGCCATATTATCACTGATTTCACCACGAATAACCCCTGTCCTAAAGCCAACTAACCCTTTGACGATACAATCAATGCCTGTCTCTTCTTTTACTTCACGAACAGCTGCATCATCAATCGTTTCTCCTTCTTGAACAAACCCAGCAGGCAGTGACCAACGCCCTTTTAGCCCGCTATAGCATTTTTTGACGACAAGCCATTCGCCCTTGCTATTTTCAACGATGCCACATGCCCCTAGCCATACTTTTCCTCGGTCTTTTTTCATGCCTGTATCAACCCTTTACATAAATTACTACCTATTATAGCGGGTAGTAGTAGTACATATAAAGAAAAACACCATCCTTTTTAAGATGATGTTTAGGTATTGAACTAAGAAAAGCGCAAACGCCCTCTCTAGCCCCGACATGCGTTGGAGAAAGGCTCACAGTGTGCTTGCCACACGAAGAGACTTTCGAAATGTCACGAGGGGCTGGTCCGCTTGCACTAGACACTCTTTAAACTAGAAAAATTTTATACTTTCTTATCTTTCAAAAAAAAGACAAAGCCATCAATGTGGCTTTGTCTTTTTAATGCTACATAGGCATTACATTAGAAGAATTTGAACTTCCCTTTTTTCAGCGTTAAACCTACGCCACCTACTAAGAATAATGCGCGGTCGTCAACTACTTTTTTCAGCGCAGAAGCTGTTTTACCCGTATATTTGCGACCTAATGCGTCACCAATTGCATCTTCATGGCCTAAAGAGCACACTGCACCTTTATCAGAATATACGAATGTTTCTGTGTCTTCGCCATTCATTAAGTGTTTGATGTTTTTCGCGATGTTTACGGCTTGTTGCATAGCAATTTGAGCTGTTGGTGGGTACGGACGGTTCGCTTCTTTGTTTAGAAGGAATGCACAATCACCTACTACGAATACATCATCAAAACCTGGTGCACGCATATCTTCACGAACAGCGATACGAGCACGGTTGTTTTCGATACCTGAAGTTTCTACTAAAGCGTTACCACGTACTCCTGCAGCCCAGATCACTGTACCTGCTTTGATGAATTCGAACTCGTCTTCACCTTTTTTAATTTTAACGCCCTCTTCAGTTGCTTCTACAACTGGTGTGCCGATTGAAAACTCAATTCCTTTTTTAGACAATTGCGTTTTTGCATATTCTACAAGCTGTGGATCAAAACCTGGTAATACCATTGGTGCTGCTTCTACACAAAGTACACGTACTTTTTCTTGTGGAATATCAAATTCTTTACAAAGTTCTGGCACACGGTTACCAAGCTCACCTAGTAACTCAATACCAGTAAAGCCTGCACCACCTACAATGATTGTCAGTTTGCTGTCATCTTTTTCTTCATCTAATGACCAAGAAGCGAATTGATATTCGATATGCTCACGAATTTGACGAGCAGCGTTTAAGTTTGCTAAAGAAAGTGCATACTCTTTTAAGCCTGGAATACCGAAAGTCTCACCTTCAAAACCAAGACCTATTACTAAATAGTCATATGTGAATTCACCCGCAGATGTATCAACTTTTTTCGTATTTACATCAAGACCTTGAACTGTTGCTTGTACGAAACGGACGTTTTGGTTAATTACGCTTGAAATTGGATAACGGGCTTTGTCTGGAGAAATAGTACCAGCTCCAACTTCATGTAACCAAGTCGTTTCATAGTGATAATCATTTTTATTAATTAAAATGATTTCTGCTTGATCACCGCTGATCATCTTTTGTAAATTAACAACAGTAGTCAATCCGCCATATCCTGCGCCTAATACTAAAATTGTTGGTCTTTTCACTGGAATCAAAACCCCTTTAATTTTATTGTACTAGCGCAAGACAAACAAAAAAGAAGTACAAAATATATACTTCAGTAGTTTGTTACGCTAGGTCGACATATTTTTCGACATTAATTCCTAACTATTATACTATAATAGCCCTTTTCCACCGTAATTTCAATACATTAATGCATACTATAAAAATTTCAACACGTATATCCGTTACAGTTACTGAATAAAGAATTATTATGACTTTAGGAAATGTAACTCAACTCAAACTTTTATGCAACTGAAGCCGCCCTTTCTTTATAGAATGGCGGCTTTTTAAAAATTAATTCACAATATTGTGTTCATATAAATAATTGTAGGAAATATCGATAAATAGATATTGATTATTAGGTAAAGCCATACTAAATGTTCGTGTTAATTCTCCTGTTTCAATATCTGAGTAAGCAGATGATAGATTGGCTACCTGATCTTGGCGCATTTTCAATAAATTCTGCAAGAAATATGGTCGCCAGCTCCAATTTTTGCCGAGCGCCTCTTCTTCAAGCATCCACTGATTGTGCTTCCATGTAATATTCGGTGTCGTTTGGAATCCTTCACCATTACAAATATATAAACGGAATGTATACTCTTGTAATTGTTGTGCCAGCTCTTTTAATTTCTCTACATGATCACTCGTTGGACCAATTTGTTCAACGCTTGACGTAATTTTTTTCTCGAGTTTTTTTAATTCCTCTAATTTATGCTTCAGTAGCTTTTTTTCCGTCGCTATAAATTGCTCACATTCATCACGAAAACGTGGTTTTAGTGTATCGCGTGGGATAAAGGATGACGCTGGCTTTTGTAAATAGGCCCCTTTATAATAGCGGGCACCATTTTTCCAACCGTGCTGTAATTGGTAAATGTTATCAATATCATTGACCATAAGCGATGCACCCATTTTCAACGCAAGTGTGCGCAGTGTTGTAAATACATAATTTTGACTGCCCCACTTATTATAGTTAAGCTCACTTACATTAATACTTAGTACACTCGGCTCTAACATTAAAATCGCATTGAGTTGGCTATGTGCACCAATATTCGCTAAACCAATTTTCACACCATATGTTTTAATGTATTTAATGACATGGTGTACATGTCTAATATCTCCTTTAAACAGATGCTCATTCATCGTCAGTGTAATATGATGCAGTTTGTGCTCAGGAATGAGTTCTTTTAATAAGGAAAAATAACTTTCGCCAAAATCAGTCATTAATAAGTTTGGATTACATGGAATATATAGATCAATTTGGTCAATTTCATGTAAGGCAGATTCAATGGCTTGACGTACAACCATTTGCTCTACTTCTGCTCTAATCTCTTCGGGTACTTCGTCACTATATGTAAATTTTTCAATATCGATTACTTTTTCTTTATCTACAATGCGCCCAATTACTTCATACGCAACAATGCTATGTTCATCTGCACTATAAATTGGCTCATATAATATTTCTATTTGGTCTAACTTATCTAATACTTCTAGCATATCCATTAGACAACCTCCTCACCCTTTACCATAGCCTTATGATAAAGCAAACGCTCCAATAATTCAAAGTAAGTCACTAATTACTAGTAACATCATCAGAATTAACCTTTTTCAAGTAAATTATATACAATGAGTAGCGGCTTTGGCACATAGGACACATACGGCAATTAATCTCTTAACTAATTCTTTCCTACCTCTCATGTTAAAGTAGAAGCTCTGTAATACATAATACATACATCGACTTATGAATTCCCGCTTTTGCCCATCTATGTATGACCGATAGAATAGCCAAATGAATACTCACTTGCTCTCGAGTTGTTCTGAGCATCTCGATAAGAAGTTGTTTCTTCCATTTATATACCAATTTTTACATTACTGTGTTATCATACGCTCAACTTGTATAGTGATGAAAAGAGGAATGTATAACATTATTCCCCTGACACAATAAAGGCGTATATGAAGTCGGACATAAAAGGAGAGAGAGGCTTTTGACTGAGTTGCCGTATGTTATTATAACTGCCATCGCATTAATGAGTAGTTGGTTTGATTATAGAAGAAAAGTGAAAAAAGCGGACACTGAAGAAGAAATAAGAAGGGCATTTGTCCCTCTTTTATTAATGATACTTTTGTTTACGATATGTGTTTGGATATTTCTCACTTAAACTTTTGCGATGATCATTCTATTTTTGATACTCAAAAGAGCCATCCTATCTTTAGGACAGCTCCCTTTGTTTACCTATTTTCTACTGTTATTCACAATCCCCTGGTGTTCCTTCACGCTGGGCTGCTTTAAAGCTTGTGCCACATCCACAGGAAGCAATCGCATTCGGATTTTCGATTGTAAAGCCGCCACCCATGAGTGATTGTTTAAAGTCCACTTCCGTACCTTGTAAAATAGGTGCATCTTCACGGCTTACAACAATTTGTAACCCATGTTGCATATCTAAATAATCGTCTTCGTTAATTGTTGTATCAAAGGCCATGCCATAAGAAAGTCCGCTACAACCGCCGCCCTTAACAGCGACACGTAAATACGAACCTTCCTCCTCGTTATGTTTCATCATTTCCTTTACTTGAAACGAGGCCGCTTCCGTTAAAATAATTACCTGTTTTTCATTTGTCATTCGTGTCACCTTCCTTCTTTTTTATCATATCAAGTGTGTTGAACTTGTGACAACAAAAGCGTTTCAAAAAATATTAATAAAAATCATTCAGACACATTACTAAATACTGTTATAATAGTCTTACGAATAATAGATTAAGGGGTTTAGAGAAATGGAACTATCACCTTATTATGAAAAGAAAATGGACTGTTTGAACTGTAAGAAAAGCTTTCCCACATTAAAAGTACGTTCGAAATTCATAAAAGTTGCTTCCTCAGACAGCGACTTTCAACCTATTTACGCTGATGAAAATGTACAAGCATTGTACTATAATGTGTTCGTTTGTGAACATTGCGGATTTTCTTTTACCGAAGACTTTACGAAATATTTTGCCCCAGGTATAAAAGAACAAATTGATGAGCAAATCACAAAAAAATGGGTGCATCACGACTTCAACGGAGAGCGAACTGTATTTCAAGCCATTCAAGCATATAAACTGGCTTTACTTTGTGCGGATATTAAGAAAGAAAAATCGGTAGCGAAAGCTGGCCTTGCGTTACGTTTAGGATGGCTTTATCGCTCATTAAAAAATGCTGGGCAGGAACAACGATTTTTAAAAATTGCACGCGATCAATATATGGAATCTTTTTCCACGGAAGATTATGCCAGTACACAGATGTCTGGTGTACGTATTATGTATATGATTGCAGAGCTTTCTCGTCGACTGGGGGATAACGAAAATGCCACACGCTTCTTCTCAAAAGTCATTGAAAACCAACGGACAGGCGGGGAGGCAAAGCTTGTTGAAATGGCAAAAGAGCAGTGGGAATTAATGCGGGCCAATCGAACATAAGTGAGGAAAATCAAAGAAAAGGGTGCCGTCTGAACGTAAGACGGCACCTTTAATAGTTTAAAAGAGATATAATTTTAGAATACTTGCTCTACTTCGATAATGCCTGGTACTTCCTCTAGAAGTGCACGCTCAATACCTGCTTTTAATGTAATTGTAGAACTTGGGCAGCTGCCACATGCACCTAAAAGGCGTAATTTTACGATACCATCCTCGATATCTACAAGTTCACAGTCCCCTCCATCGCGAAGTAAAAACGGACGTAATTTATCTAAAACTTCTTGTACTAGTTCTTTTTGTTCTGTTTCTGTCATTTCTCTCGACTCCTTTCACTAAAATCATTATAATGTGAAGAAACGAAAAAATCCAATGTTGAATGATGAAAGGTCGGTATACTGATGGAACAAACAAAAGCGATGATTGAAGTATATGGTGCGGATATACAATGTGCGAGCTGTGTAAACGCCCCATCCTCTAAAGATACATACGAATGGTTACAAGCAGCAATTGATCGTAAGTTCCCCAACCAACCATACACAATCCGTTACATAGACATAGAAAGTGAACTCACAGATGCACGTGATCTGGATTACGCAAATCGGATTCATGAAGATGAATTTTTTTACCCACTTGTATTAATTAATGAGGAAGTAGTGGGTGAAGGGTATGTGCAAATTAAACCTGTATTTACCGCTTTAGAGAAGCTAGGTTATATTTCCATATCATAATACAAAGGTGTCTCATTGTTTTATGAGACACCTTTTATTATTATGAATTATGGTTTTGATACTTATACATCCATAGTAAACCCGATTTCATTAAACGTGCGATACGCCCTGTAACAGTCGTATCTGCTAAGTATACAAATCCTTGTTTTTTACCTAAAGAGCCCATAAAGCCTTTTAGCTTAATGTCTGGCATTGTTTCTGGCAATGTTCCACCACTCCAACGCATTTTTAATACTTTCACAACGCGCTCTGCTTGTTCTTCTGCCAATTGTGCTGTCGGTGGTAACTCCGATGAAGCACAGTCACCAATGACATAAATATGCTCGTCATCTAGTAAGTTGAAGTATTGTGTGACAATAGGACGATCAAATTTATCTTTTTCTACTTCCATCTCACGTACAATTTTTACAGGTTGAACACCTGCTGTCCAAACAATCGCATCTGCCTCAATCACTTGATCATGATTATATAAAAGATTCGGTTCAACACGTGTAATGTTCGACTGTGCAATCACGTCAACATCATGTTTTTCAAACCAAGATTTAATATAGTTACTTAATTTTTCTGGGAAATCGCGCAAAATACGATGTGAACGGTCGAATAGCTTAATGTTTAAATCTGCTCGACTTTCACGTAATTCACTTGCAAGCTCAATACCTGATAGTCCTGCGCCTACAATCGCTACAGTTGAACCTGGTGCTAAACCACATAACTTTTCAAATGTACTGCGAGATTTAGCAATTGTCTGAATACTATATGTGTTCTCCGCCGCGCCAGGTACCCCGTGATACTTATCTTCACAACCTAAACCAATGACTAGATCATCATATTCTACAACATGGCCATCTTCTAAATAAACGACCTTTTCTTCACGGTCCACTCGTACGACTTCTCCATATACCTTCTTTAATCGGTCATGTTCTGGAAATGCTACACGTACTTCCTTATCCGTTGAAGTACCAGCTGCTAATGCGTAAAATTCTGTTTTTAGACTATGGAAAGGTGCACGATCTATTAACGTAATTTCCGTATCAAGAGGTAAATTATTTGGTAATAAGCGTAGTAATACACGCATATTACCGTATCCGCCACCTAATAAAACTAATTTTTTCATGCTTGTTCTCCTTTATACACTCTACCATTCTAATATGTTCACAAAGTATCCATAAATGAGTATAGCCGATTGTGAGATGTTTCACAATATATTATTGTATTTTTGTGAAGTTTTTCACAAGTTGTACGAATTGACGAAAAATCCAAATCCAAGTAGCATACTTACAGTGAGGTGACACAACATGAATCCATTGGTAGAGTTTTGTATTAGCAATTTAGCAAATGGTGCCCAAAAAACATTCGAAGCACTTGAAAAAGATCCAAATATTGATGTGTTAGAATACGGTTGTTTAAGTTATTGTACGAAATGCGCGAATTCCTTATATGCAGTCGTAAATGGCGACATAGTCGAAGCACATACAGCTGATGAATTAACTCAAAAAATTTATGCATATATCGAAGAAAATCCGATGTGGTAAACGGCTAATTTGTTATGTCGTTAGATTAAACTTATAAATGCCCTCTTTTTTATTTTCTTATGCATGAATACGAAGCTTTGTTTCTCGATTTTTTCAAAAAAACAATTAAAAACCGCGTCTTTTATAGACGCGGTTACAGTATAGACAAAGTCGAAGTTTGACTTTGTCTACAAATATTTTTAGATAAAACTGAAAAACAGCAAAATCTGCAGACTGTCTTGAAAACGCTTGACAGACAAGGCGCGTAGCCGAGCGAAGACACGAATAGAACATAAGTTCATGAGCGGACGAGCGAGGCAAGCAACGCAGGATGAAAGCGTTTGTCAACAGTCTGAACCACGTCTTTTATAAACGCGGTAGCTTAGTTAAATCCTCTACAATATACGTTGGCTGTGCAGGCATTGATTTGACCACTTCTGGCGCTGTGACACCCGTTGCCACATGTACGGTAATACAACCGTAGTTAATACCACATAAAATATCCGTATCATAATTATCGCCGACCATGACAAAATCATGGCGTGTAATATCGTGCTCTTCTGCAATCATTTCGAGCATGACAGGTGACGGCTTCCCGATAAATAACGGCTCCACCCCGCATACATTTGCAACCATACGTACAAACGAGCCGTTTCCTGGTACAAAACCATCTTCTGTCGGAAAACGAATGTCTTCATTTGTACCGATGAGTTTTGCCCCTCGCTGCACGGTTAAGCAAGCTTCAGCAAGACGTTTATAATCAATTGTCCGATCAATCCCCATCACCAGCACGTCTACTTCGCCTTCGTCTGTTACCATAATTCCTTCGCCTTCAAGTGCTGCACGAATACCATCTGCACCAATTACGCGCACCTTTGCTTCACTGTAATGTTTAGCCACGTACTTGGCTGTTGATAAGGCACTCGAATAAATATTCGAAACAGGCACATCTACACCGATTGCATGTAATGCTTGTTGTAGCTGCTCACGTGTTTTGGAAGAATTATTTGTGACATAAAATGGCTCATTGCCTTCTGCTTGTAATGCTTTTATAAAAGTTACCGCAGTAGGAATACCTGTTTTCCCTCGGTACACTGTGCCATCTAGGTCAAAGCAAAAACGTTTCATCTTACTTGTCCTCTGGTAAAAAGGCAGAAACAGGCCCTAGCTCATTTGTTAAGTAGTCTTGCACTTTACCTGGGAACGCTTTAATAGCTGGTAAGTTTGTTGTTAAAACATGTAGTACTTCCGCGTCATTCACTTGAATGAATTCACGTACTAGCATTTTGCGTAAGCCAACTACTACTTTTAACGGAGCATCCATTTCAGGTGTAATGACTTTTTCATCGACTAAAATGTCGATAATATCCTCATAGCTACCTGGGTCGCGCATAATGAAACCATCAATCATTAAATTACCGACGTCCATCATGGATTCCATTAAATTATGACCGATTCGTTGTAGCGCTAATTTATTGACAGTTGAATCTAACCAATCCGTGTTTGCTTCTAACACCGTGATTAATTCATTCATATGTTGTAAATTTAACGTAATTTTGTTGCGATCTACGAAGTACATAAAGTACAGCCTCCAATCAATATATGTTGATACTGTTTTCCTATATATAGTACCATATTATAGAGGATTGGAAGGAGCTTTCGCGAATATGGAACGATTTTTCTTATATGATGATGTTGAAGATACAAAAACGCGCTTTGTGAGCTTTACGGGCAAAACGCAACGCTATGATTTAGCGATTTTACAAAGTAGCCGTTTCTTCGGAAAAGTGCTTGTACTTGATATTCAATTTGGTCGCTTTGCCATTATTGGACCAGACGATGTCGAAGAACCTGGTTACTTAGAACATGTGTACAATCGAACTGAAGAAGAAGCGTCAGATTTACGAGACTACTTACGTGAATTATTAAGTTAAAAAGACACATCTCAACCTATTGTGGTCGAGATGTGTCTTTTCTTTACGAATCGAAACGTACACTTTTCGATTCGATTATTCGATAGGCTGATTTACTTCTTCCTGTGTAGGCATAACATTTGGTGCCTTCCCTACTTTTTTCACGATAAAATAGGCACAGCCAAAATTACAGTATTCAAATAAATAATCTTGAAGCGTACTAATTTTTGTATCAAATGTTGCTTTTTGATTTTTATCATCAAAGAATCCTTTTAGTCGAAGTTGACCATATCCCCAATCACCTACGATATAATCATATTTCACTAAAATATCCGAGTAACGCTCTATAAAAACCTCTTCTTTAAAGCCCTCTCGTACATTTTCAATGAGTTCATATGCATAGCCTTCTGCTAGTATCATGAATACACCACCAATCTATTACCATGTTAAAGCAAAGTACAGCTTGAAATCAACTCGTTTGCGAATCGTGTAGTAGACGCTCTTTCGCTGCTGCGTTTACTTGTTCATCCGCATGATAGCTACTACGCACTAATGGTCCTGCCTCACAATGTGAGAACCCTTTAGACATCGCAATCTTACGTAGCTTACCAAATTCAAGCGGCGAGTAATATTTTTTTACCGGTAAATGCTTTTTGGTCGGCTGTAAATATTGACCAATCGTCATAATATCTACATTATTTGCACGTAAATCATCCATTACTTCAATGATTTCATCCCATGTTTCACCAAGGCCAATCATTAGAGAAGATTTTGTTGGAATATCTGGTTGCATTTCCTTTGCTTTACGTAAAAACTCAAGTGAACGGTCATATTTTGCTTTTGCACGTACTCTCGGTGTTAAACGACGAACCGTTTCAATATTATGATTTAAAATATCTGGTTTCGCATCCATTAGTAGTTGTAAGTTTTCCTCTACGCCACCTAAATCAGACGGAAGTACTTCGATCGATGTCAATGGTGATTTTCGGCGAATGGCACGAATAGTTTCGGCAAGTACACCTGATCCGCCATCCTTTAAATCATCGCGTGCTACCATTGTAATGACAACATGTTTTAAATTCATAATGGCAACCGAATCGGCTACACGTTCTGGTTCTGCTAAATCTAATTCTGTTGGTAATCCTGTTTTGACTGCACAGAAACGGCATGCACGTGTACAAACAGAACCTAAAATCATCATCGTTGCTGTACGGCGCTCTCCCCAGCATTCATGAATATTTGGGCAACGTGCTTCCTCGCACACCGTATGCAGATTATTTTCACGCATTAACTTTTTCAGCGCTTTATATTCATCGTTTGTATTTAATTTTATCTTTAACCACTCTGGCTTTCGTAAGTGCTCTTCTTTGTTGTTCGTTGGTTTACAAGATGTCATGAACTTCCGCCCCTTATTGATATCCCAAAATTTTTGTATATTGCATTACTGATGTCAATGTAACATATATGACCTCACCCAACAACCAGCTTTTCAAATAATCCTACTATTTCCATATTAATCATACGGTATAGGAACCTCTAAAGATGGCTGTACGCCTTCCCCTCCATCTGTATAAATATGTGGCACTGTCCCCCGTATTAAACCAATTGCAACTGGAATATATTGTTCTACCCTAGTGGATTTACTGGCGAACGGAATAATAATCTGTACATTTACTTCTAAATGTATACTAACCTCTACATAGGCATTATTAATCCCAAATTCGCGAATTGTTGATTCTACACCACTATGCACATTGCCAATGATATGAAAGCGAATTGGAATAGTCGGGCCTAAATTCCCGAGGAGGGGTAAATTCAGCGCTTGCCCCATCGGCACGAAAAATACGATTCCATCCCCCGCTTCCATTCTCCCCACATCATACTCTACATTTTCAAGGCTTGGTAAACGTGATAAATCACCGTTCTCCGCTTGCTCTAAATACTCTTTCACAAGCGCTGTCGTCTCAGCTCGCACTTGATTGATAATATCTGTGTTAAGCTTAGTCGTAACCATACTATCGCTTGTACCCGGTGGAAGATCTACAATAATATCATTTACATCGAGTACACTTGAAGTGCGAGAATTAATCGCTTTGCTGACAACATAAGAAGCAACCTTTTCTGTTTGTACCTCGGCATATTGTAAATACGTCGGCATAATGCGACTATTTAAATAATACAAAGACATAATGACCATTACAACTAAACTGACAAATAGCATCGTTAGTTTGGCAGAAGCTTTTTTTCTCCTCTTAAATTTCATCTTACGCCGTTTAGCAAACAAAAAAATCCCCCTCCTCTACAATATGAGAAGGGAGAAATGACTATTCGACAGGTGTTATGTAATCCATCTCTACTTTATCAATTAAGAGACTTGGCATTTCAGCTAAATTGATTTCATATGTTGCATTCAAAATCTCATCGTCTTCTTCAAAAATACGTATAAACGGACGGTCTGGTTGCTCTGTATTTTGCTTAAATACTACACCACGTCGACCATCTGCTAATAGCAAAATCGTGCCATTTGGATAATGGACTACGCTCTTGCGCAATGCTTCTACTACACGTGGGCTGAAAATAGTTCCACTTCCAGCTTCAATGATAGCCATCCCTTGAGAAGGTAATAATTTCTCTCGGTACACACGATTCGATGTTACTGCATCAAATACATCTGCTACCCCTATAATTTTCGCAAATGGATGAATCTCAAAATCAACAAGGCCACGCGGATAGCCGCTACCGTCAATTCGTTCGTGATGCTGGAATGCACAGTGCGCAACAAGCAACGAAACAGAATGCAAATTTCGTAGTAAATCAAAGCCATAACGCGCGTGATTTTTCATCACTTCAAATTCTTCATTTGTGAGGCGACCCGGCTTCAATAAAACATCAGTCGGAATTAACAGCTTCCCTACATCATGCAACATCGCCCCAATACCGATTAAGCGTAAATCCTCATAAGAATAACCCATTTCTTTCGCTATGGCTAATGAATATAACGTGACTTGAAATGAGTGTTGATATAAGTATTCATCATACAAGTAAGCATCTGTTAAAACCGTTAAAATTTCTTCACTATCTAAGATGGAGCTTAATAAATCTTCCACAATTGTACCAATCGCTTTTGATTGTTGCTCTAATACAAAAGAAGCTTGCTCGCGTTTTGCTCCTTTTACAGACTGGAATGACTGTGTAATTTGATTGACAACTTTATTGCGTACAGCTGGTCTTACCGTTTCTTCAATTTCAATACCGTATGATATGCTATCTTCAATATAAACATATTTTATATTCAATTGTTTTAATCGAAGTAGAATTCGATCTGTTACGACCACTCCCTTTTGGAGCAATGGGTGACCTGCTTCGTTCCAAATCGTTCTACCGACAATCATCCCAGATCTGAGTACATTGATTGATATTAATCGCATTAACTTGATAAACTCCCATCTTTGTAATTACGTTAACTAAATTATAATACCCTTTCTATAAATAGGAAAGTAGCTGAAAACATGTTATTTTTTGTTTTGTAAATAAGACAAAAAAATGTCACGTAGGAAAGTGGGTAAATAATAATGTTTTTTAGCGTATTTAAATGTAGGGAAGAAGTAGCCAAATGTAAATAAATCAAGCGTTGCGAGTTTGTACGTTTTGGTTGGTTCTACTTGTTGACCCGCAATAAATAATTTTCTGCGCTTATTCATACTGATGTTATACATCAATAATTTTCCGAACACAACCCCGCGAAAACCGAGACCTTTTAACTGTAATTGTGGCCATTCTTCATTTTGCGCCTGCATATACATTTCCTTTAATTCCGCTCCTGTTAATTCCATTAAGCAAAGGTTAATCGGATGTGGCAAAATTTTATGCATATCAAATGTACTAACGTACCCTTTTTTCAAATCTTCAACAAAAATCCCTGCATTAAACATGACACAATCTGCATCTGTATAATCAAAAACCGCTTCGGCAAATAACCGAGATAAGGACGAATGATGGAACCATTCTTTATAGTATGTTTTTGATAATTGCGTAACAGGTTCCGACAATAATGCTTCTCCCTTTTTTACTAAACTATATAAAAATTCAGCTTCTCCTGGCACCATCGTCAGTTGTCCGTTCTCAATTAACTCTTCCTCCATCGATTCAATGTGCTTCTTATCGTGGTCATACAAAATTGTTAAATGTCCTGTATACTGACCGAACTTTCCTCCACCTGTTAATAACACACCATTGACATGCTTTCCTTGTGGAAAAACATGATGTGTATGTGCACCAAAAATGACATCAAAATCTGGACATTCTTTCGCAAGCAATTCGTCATCTGTAATCCCTAAATGTGATAAGCATACAATGATATCAACTTCTTTTCTTAACTGTTGCACGAGTAAAATAAGCGCCTTACGTGGCTCTGTTACTTCCCAATTCAATGTACGATAAAATACATCAAATTGCGCTGTAGCACCAATCACAGCAATTTTAGTACCGTAAACAGTCGTTAAAATGCTATAGGGCTTTAACCAATCAGGATTGTCCCCTCTGATGGCGTTAAGATTCGCCACTACAACATCAAATTGAGCTGTCTCATAAAGAGCCGATAACTCCTCAAATGACAGCGTAATCCCCTCATTATTGCCGATGGTCACAACATCGTACTCTGCCTCATTTAAAAGCTGAATATTGCCTTTCCCAAGCGTTGCCTCTGTATAAATATTCGAACGATCCAGATGATCCCCAATGTCCACTAAAAAGCTAACCTCACCCTTGCTTGCTAGAAGCTGACGCTGCTCTTTTATAAAGGTCTGCATACGTAACCAATATTCAAAATGGCTATGTAAATCGTTCGTATGAAAAATATGAATCTTTTCGAGCACCACCATCACCTCTTTCTACAGTAATGCATCTAAAATAGAACGAATGCCAAGTAATAATAAAACGATCCGCAATGAAAACACCAATTGCTCTGATTTTAATTTTTTATTTAATGTAGCACCTATTTTGGCACCTATGTATCCACCTGGAATGACTGCGAGTGTATACAGCCACGGCACATTGCCGAGCGCAATATGACTAGCCGAGTTCACTAAGGCAGTTAGGAACACTAAAAACATACTTGTTGATACCGCCACATGTGGGGGAAACAAAAATAAAATGAGCATGGCTGGTACAATCATGGAACCGCCACCAATACCAAATAAGCCTGACATAAACCCAACGGCAAAAGTTAAAACAAGTGCA
This sequence comes from Lysinibacillus sp. KU-BSD001, assembly GCF_042920265.1. Lineage (NCBI taxonomy): Bacteria > Bacillati > Bacillota > Bacilli > Caryophanales > Bacillaceae > Lysinibacillus > Lysinibacillus sp. KU-BSD001. The sequence goes on from NZ_JBDQZI010000010.1 coordinate 46,486, forward strand.
AACCAAATCGGATATCCATATATATGTTTTTCGCCTTGCGCGTCAATATACTCAAACTTTGTCCCATGCTCCACGAACCATTTAACTGGTTTTAATTTATCACGAAAAATTAAAATGGTAGCGATAATAATAAGCAAAATACCAAAATATAAATTAAATGAAGGCAAATCAAGCCCTTTATTAACCCATGCTCCTAAAATGGTTCCCGGGATACTTCCCGCAAAAAAGATGAATCCCGTTTTAAAATCGACTGTCCCGGATTTCATATACGACATAGTGGAAGCCATTCCGATAAAAATCATCATAATGACAGAAAGACCTACAACCGTTTGTGGTGTAATATTTGGAATGAGCCCGAGATTCATGCCAACGAATAATGTAGCAGGAACTAATATAACACCGCCGCCAAGTCCTACTAGTGCACCAATAACCCCTGAAACCGTGGCGATGACAAATAGCAATAAAAATTCCATTAAAACTCTCCTTCAAACATGTTCATTTGTTTCGGTGCTAAACCTTCAAATTCAATACTCAGCAGCTCTTGCAGTCGCTTCGCATTCATTGCCGCATGACCACCCGAGTTATTATTGAACAACACATAGACGTCTTTTGCTTGCTGCTGTAGCGCTCGAATATGGGCCGCTAAGCCTTGCAGCTCTTCCTCGTTGTAATCATACAAAAAGCGGACTTTACGCCAATTTTGTGCATTTCCAGCATTGCGCCAACCATGAATATTCCGACCATGTATACGAAGAAGTGCTTTATCTGCTGTTGCGATTGGTACAAGGGGGACAGAACCCGCTCCTGCTTGTGGCTCATCACAAACTGTATGAATGAATGCGTTCTCACGTAAAAACTGAAGTGTTTTATGCTTCATATCTTTAGCGTACCACGTTTGATTGCGAAATTCGACGGCAATTGGTAAATGCACCAATTGTTGCTTTACATAACGCATGTATTGCACATTTTTTGCTGTACAATCAAACCATGGGGGAAATTGAACAAGTACCACCGCCAGTTTACCGTGCTTTTGGAAGCATTGTGCACATTCTATAAAAGCGTTAAACATATCATTACGTGTTTCATATGGCAAATCGTCGCGCTGATGCCCTGTCATCCCTTGATATGCTTTTAAAACAAACTGAAAATTATGCGGTGTCTCACTACACCACTTTTCTACGTGTCGGTTATTTGGAATCGCATAAAATGATGTATCGACTTCAACAATTGGAAAATGTCCGCTATAATCAAATAATTTATCCTGAGCAGATGTCACATCTGAATACAGCATCGGATGGTCTCCCCAACCAGTTAATCCAATAGTAATCATACTGAATGCCTCCTTCACGTTATTTATTATAGCCGATTTAAACAGCAATTTAACAAATGATCGTTTCAGGGTAAGCTAATAGAAAGGGAGATGAAAAGATGAAAAGATGGTATGTTCTTTTAGCAGTAATCATTGCTACAACGCTTTTTACTTTAAATTTCGGAGACTCCTCGACACATAAGCCTTTCATTATTGCACATCGCGGAGCATCTTATTATGCACCTGAGCATAGCTTTGAGGCATATGATTTAGCCTTAACACAGGGGGCAGATTATTTAGAATTTGATACGCAAATGACAAAAGATCATGTATTAGTCATCGAACATGATAAAGTTCCTTCATACGGCGATGGGCGGACCATTCCAGATTATACCGCAACGGAGCTAAAACAACTAAAACGAGCGAATGAACTGGGGAGCTCTTCTATTTTGACATTGCAAGAGGTACTCACCCACTATCCGACAACACCACTGTATATCGAAACAAAAAATCGACGTGATGGTGTGGAGGAGATGCTTTTAAAAGAATTGCAAGCAGCAGGACGCCTCCACGATAAATCATTAATCATTCAGTCTTTTTCAGCAAAAAGCTTACGGTTATTACGGGAGCAAAACCACTCAATTCAGCTGTTCCAACTATTCACAAAGGAAGGAACGCATGAACTGACACGCGAAAAGTTGCAGCAAGTACGACAATATGCAAATGGTATTATCATTCACCAACAAGCGGTCACAGAAGCTCTTATTCACTTAGCACATGCAGAACAGCTAAAAGTACATGTCTACACGGTCAACAATCCGCGCCATATGAAAAAATTAATCGAGCAACAAATAGACGGTATTATTACAGACCGCCCAGATGTTTTATATGAACTGCTATATTAATGTGGCTTATTTTCCAGTCGTAGCGCGTGTTATTTCAGCATGTAGCTCTTTTTCATAAAGAGCACGTGCTTCAGCTGACCAATGCAATAGTCTTTCCATTTCATCTAAGATTGCTTTCTTATACGTCTTAACCGTATCGATATCAAAAAATAAATAGGACGTGCGGCGCATAAAAAAATCTAGCGGGTGCACGACAAGTTCATGCTCGATCCCGTAGTGTAATTGAGCGTAAAGCAGGCGTGGTAAAATCTTATGTTCTATTTGTAAATAAGCATATACTCGTTCTACATTGGAGCCGTAATGCCGCGCTAGCTTCATACTTTCTTCAAGTGAAAGGCCGTATGCAGCACCTATTTTTGCCTTATTCGCAGCATACTGTTCAAAGTACTTAGAACCGCCCACTTCTCCACCAGAAATCGGCAGCTTTTTCGTTACACACGGTCGTAGCTTTTTATCCGTTATTTTCGTAACAACTTGATCGACAATCATTTCAGCCATTTTTCGGTACCCTGTCAGCTTCCCCCCTGCAATGGTGAGTAGCCCGCTTGGCGATACCCAAACTTCATCTTTTCGAGAAATTTCGGATGGCTTTTTTCCTTCCTCGTGAATTAGCGGTCTCACTCCTGCCCAGCTCGATTCAATATCACCCTCTGTTATTTGTAAAGCGGGAAACATATAACGAATTGCTTTCATTAAATAAGCTCGGTCTGCTTGGTCAATCGTAATATTGCTTAAATCACCATCATAAAACGTATCCGTTGTCCCAACATACGTTTTGCCCTCTCGCGGAATGGCAAAAACCATTCGTCCATCCTGCGTATCAAAGTAAACAGCTTGCTTGAGCGGAAAGACAGACTCATCGAACACAATGTGGACACCCTTTGATTGTACTAAATGCTTATGTAAAGGTTGCTGTTCTAATTGACGAATCGTATCTACCCATGGACCAGTCGCATTGATTACCACTTTTGCTCTAATATGAAGGGATTCATTAGCTAGCGTATTTTGCGTTACAATGCCACAAATTTTTTGGTGGGCATCATATAAAAAGTCTGTTACTTTTGTGTAGGTTGCTATCACGGCTCCCTGTTCTATTGCTTTTTTTGCTACTTCGATCGTAAGACGTGCATCATCTGTCCGATACTCCACATACATGCCACCGCCAAGTAAGCCTTCTTTTTTAATAAGTGGCTCGTTTTGTAATGTTTCTTGCACCGTTAACATTTTTCGGCGCTCTGATTTTTTCACACCCGCTAAGAAATCATATACTTGTAACCCAAGAGACGTGGACCATTTCCCAAATGTCCCCCCTTTATGAAAAGGAAGCAGCATACGAACAGGCGTTGTAACATGTGGACCAATTTCATAAACGATTGCCCGCTCTTTGCCTAAATCCGCTACTTCTTTTATTTCGAATTGCTTCAAATAACGCAATCCGCCGTGTACTAATTTTGTCGAACGACTTGAAGTACCACTTGCCAAATCGCACATTTCAATTAATGCTACTTGTAGCCCTCGACTAGCCGCATCCAATGCAATCCCGACTCCGGTAATGCCACCACCGATAATGAGTACATCGAATGTTTTACTTTTTAATAGGTTGAATACTTCATTTCTTTTTAACGACGAAGCATAGCTCATGTCATCCACTCCTTACTATCAAAATCACAATGCTTCATTACAGTATTGATCAATCGTTGACGATTAGAACATAAAATTATCCGTCTATTTAAAATAAAGCAGTTCTGGTTCATTAATTTGGAGGATTTTTACAGGGTACAAGATTTTTATTGATCCAACCACCCCTTTTGATGAAATAAGAATAAAAACGACAGCGTGAAGCTGCTGTCGTTTTTATTCCTTACTTATTAGTTCCCACTTGTTTTATTGGCAATTTCAATGGCACGATTTGTTGATTCAGCTGCCTTATCTAAAACCGCTTGTGGGTCGCCGCCTTGATATAATTCTTCAATCGCTGTGACAACATGCTCACGTGACTCTGGGAATACAGAGATGAGCGCACCTTGTGTTGCCGTTGAAGGCTTTGTATCTTGTAATTGATTCACTGTTACTTGAAGTTGAGGATACTCTGTCCAACGCTCTTTTACAATATCCTGCTCATATGCTGCTGGGTTGATAGCAAAATACCCTGTTGATACATGCCACTGCGCTTGCACTTCTGGTGTTTGTAAAAATTTCATAAAGTCCCACGCACCCGCTTGTTCTTCTTTCGAAATACCGTTCATCATCCATAATGAAGCACCACCGATAATTACCCCGTTACGGTCCGCTTTCTCTGAATACGGAATATACGCTGCCCCTACTTCAAACGGTGCATTTTTTGCGATATCGGCAATTCCTGCTGATGAATCTAAATACATCGCTACTTGACCTGAAACGAATGCTGTACGAATATCATCCCATACAGAACCAAAGTTTCCTAACGTACCCGCATCGTTCATTTCTTTTAAAAATTCAAATACACGTAAACCTTCTTCCCCATTAAAGAGCGCCTGTGTTGCTTGACCTGTACGACCATTGTCAGCATCTACATATAAGCCATCTTGTGTTGCAAGCATCTCCTCAAAGAACCAACCGTATAACAAAATCGCAAAGCCCTTCATATCACCATTTGATAATTTGCTAGCTGCTGCAATAACTTCTTCAAATGTTTGCGGTGGATTTTCTGGATCTAAGCCAGCTTTTTTAAATGCATCTTTGTTATACAACATGACTGGTGTTGATGAGTTAAATGGCATGGAATATAATTGACCATCTACCGTGTAGTAATTTAAAATATTTTCTTCTAATTGACTAACATCGTAGTTGTCTTGATCAATAAATGTTTGTACTGGCTCAATGTAGCCACTTTCAATCATATATTTTGTCCCGACTTCAAATACTTGCATAATCGCTGGCGCATCAGATGTCCCACCGACACTGCGTAATTTTGTTAAAGACTCTTCATAAGAACCTTGGAATAACGCCTCAACTTCATATTGATTTTGTGAAGCATTGTAGTCTGCTACTGCCTTGTCAATAGCCGCCTGGTTGGCCCCGCTCATCGCATGCCAAAATTCAATTTTCACTTTTTCATCGCTTACCGTAGCATCATTGTTTGTAGTCTCCGTTGTGTCTGCTGTATCCTCTTCTCCTGTTGTTGTCTCATCGTTACTACATGCACTAATAATGAGTACAAATAGGAACATGAATCCTAGTAAGAACCACTTTTTCATATTGAACATTCACCTAAACCCCTTTTATTATTTAATGGCACCTTGCGTTAATCCTTTTTGTAATTGCTTTTGTCCTAAAAACAGTAGGATTAGCGTAGGTAAAATAATAATCATGACGCCTGCCATGACCACGCCCCAATCCGTTGCACTTTCATTGGATTGCAATTGACGAATACCGATTTGCACGGTTCGTACTTTGTCATTTGTCGTTGTCAGTAATGGCCATAAATACATATTCCACGTTGTCAAAAAGCTATACGCCCCTAATGTCACAACACTTGTTTTGGACATCGGCAAGACAACTTTCCAGAAAAATTTCAGCTTCCCCACTCCGCCAATTTGTGCTGCCTCATACAGTTCATACGGGATTGTCTTAAAATGTTGCCTCAATAAAAACGTGCCAAATGCAGAAGCAAAGAACGGAAATGTTAATGCCATATACGTATTTGTCCAACCAAACCCTTGAATCATTAAAAAGTTCGGAATCATCGTCGCTTCCCATGGAATCATCATTGTTGAAATAAATAGAAAGAAGATCACATTACTCCCTCGAAACGGGATAAATACAAACACGTAGGCTGCCATTGCACAAACTAAAATTTGTCCAATCATCACAAGCGTCGACACGACAAAGCTGTTTAGTAAATATTTGATTAACGGTAATCGTTGAAATGCTTGTTCATAATTACTAAATGAAAAACTATTTGGGAAAATGCTGCCTGTTAACACTTCTTGCGGCGTCATAAAGGAAATTAAAAACGCATACCCCACAGGAAAGAACACCATTACCGCAAAAATCGTTAGTAAAATGTAAAATAATATTTTTTGAGAAAGAGGCATGCTCATTGGTAATGTACCTTCCTCTCTCCAAACTTAAACTGTAGGATCGTCACAATGAGTACAACGATAAATAATACAATCGCTTGTGCACTAGCTGTGCCAAATTGATAGTTTACGAACGCTTCTTTATAAATGGAGTACACGACTAAATTTGTTGATTGGATTGGTCCACCTTTTGTTAAAATATCGATTTGACCAAAGCTTTGGAATGCATTAATTAACGAAATGGTAATGATAAAAAATAATGTGGGAGATAAAAGCGGAATGGTGATGCGACGTAGTTTTGTAAAGTAGCCCGCTCCATCGATTGTTGCACTTTCATACAAGCTGTCATCGATATTTTGTAAACCACCTAAAATAACTAAAAAGTTAAAGCCTAAGTTCATCCAGATCGTCGTCAGTGAAACCGATAACAACGCCCGATCTGGATCAAGTAACCACTGAACAGTCGGTAAATGCATCGCTTTTAAAATGTTGTTAAAGGCACCGACTGAAGGATGAAATAAAAAGAGCCAAACAACCGCAGATGCTGCGACAGAAATGCCCATAGTTGATGAGAAAATCGTTCGGTAAAGGCCGATTCCTTTTAATTTTTCATTTGCTAAAACCGCCATGATTAGCGCGAGTACTACACTTACTGGTACTGTATAAGCAACAAATAATAACGTTGCCTTCATACTATTTCGAAATTCATCTGACGTAAAAATGTACGTGTAATTTTCAATGCCATTAAAATACACCGGCACACCATTTTGATTTGTTAAGAAAAAGCTTAAGTAAATGGTTTTTGCCATTGGATAGTAGACGAACATGCCAAAAAGTACAATGGATGGAAGTAAATAAAGCAGCCCTACTCTGACATTAATAGAACGTTTCCATAGGTTCATTTATTCCACCACCTTACGCTCTATTAGCCCTTTTTGGACGATTTTCTCTGTCTCCGTATCAAACAAGCAAACTTCCTCTTCGTTAATAGAAAATTCAAGTAACTGTCCAATTTTATAATTCCATTGACCTCCCCACTTACAAATCCATTCTTCACTGTCTACATCAATCGAAATAAGTGTTTCATTTCCTAATAGTGCTACATTTACAATCGGTGCCTTATAGATTGTCCCCCCTTCTACGGGCTGTATTAAATGCTCTGGGCGAATGCCAAAGATGACACTACTCGGTATTTTTTTAGACATGGTTTCACTAATGGCAATAGATAATGCTGAACTTAGCTGAATAGAACACTCAGCTACGTGAACAGATGCTTGCTTTAAGTTCATCGGCGGAGAACCAATAAATGTCGCAACGAATATATTTTCAGGATAATTGTAAATATCCATCGGTGTACCAATTTGCTGTGCATAGCCTTTATCTAAAATCATCATGCGGTCTCCCATCGTCATCGCCTCTACTTGATCATGTGTCACATAAATCATCGTAAAGCCTAACTTCTTTTGTAAACGGCGTAGCTCTGACCGCATATGGGCGCGTAATTTAGCATCTAAGTTAGACAATGGCTCATCCATTAAACAAATAGGTTGTTCATTTACAATCGCGCGAGCAAGTGCTACACGCTGACGCTGACCACCTGATAGCTGACGCGGTTTTCGTTTTAAGTAATCACTTAAACCAAGCATCGCAGCTACTTCTTCAATTTTTTGTTTTCGAACGCCCTTCTCTAATTTTTTCACTTGTAAGCCAAAGCCGATATTTTCCTCTACACTCATATGTGGGTATAATGCATAGTTTTGAAACACCATCGTAATCCCACGCTTACTCGGATGAATGTCATTCACAACATCCTCACCAAAAATCAAGTTACCTGATGTAATATTTTCTAGTCCAGCTATAATTCGTAACATAGTGCTTTTCCCACAACCAGATGGGCCAACTAACACAAAAAATTCACCAGGCTCTATTTCAATAGTTATCTCGCTTAATACTTCTGTCTGTTTGTCGTAAGATTTCTTAATGTTTTCCAATCGTACTCGTTGCATGCACGTTCAGCTCCCTCCTTTATGAGTGGCTAACAATATGCTGTACTGTCATTATAAAAGCCAACTTTCAAGATATCGTTAACCTATTGTCAATTTACTGTAAATTGTGTTGTTTATGCATTTAATTATATATATTCTTATTAATGTAGATTTTTTACTAACTTTTAGAGGAAAGTAGGAAAAGGAACATGAAGATATTTGCACATAGAGGATGCAGTAAGCAGTACCCAGAAAATACGTGTATCGCTTTTCAAAAGGCAGCTGCACTACCTGTTTTTGGTGTAGAGTTTGATGTTCATTTAACAGCTGACAAGCAATTAGTCGTCATTCATGATGAAACGATTGATCGTACATCTACTGGAACAGGATTTGTAAAAGAGATGACACTGGCACAGCTAAAGCAATATGATTACGGAAAATGGTTTGGAGAGCAATTTGCTGGAGAGAACATACCGACGTTGAGAGAAGTATTAACGCTTTTTCAACATACACATCACGTATTAAATATTGAGATAAAATCCGATATTTTTGAGTATGAAGGGATTGAGCAGCTCATTGCAGATGAAATCGATGCTTTCGGGATGCATGACAGGGTGATTGTTTCTTCCTTTAATCATGAAAGTATTCAGCGCTTCCATCAATTGCAGCCATCAATTCAAACAGGGGTGCTATTTGCTTCGCTTGTGACAAATATTGAAGACTATGTAAAAGCACTACGTAGTGATGCACTTCATATCTATTACTTCCATGCATACCGTCACATCATCCAAGCAGCCATCGCAAACGGATCAACGATACGCACATTTACAGTGAACGATATAGCTATTGCAAAAGAACTACGATCACTTGGGGTAGAAGCAATCTTTACAGATGATCCAGAAATGATGATAGCGGGATTATAAATTTATATGCTATGCATTCTGCTGAACCCCTGAGCCGAATGCATAGCAGCCTATCCTTATTCTCCAAACAGCCCTTCCATACTTAAATAACGCTCGCCGTTATCTGGTGCGATACATAGAACACGTTTACCTGGTCCTAATGCTCGTGCTTTTTGAATCGCTGTCCATACCGCAGCACCGGATGATGGGCCTACCAAAATCCCTTCCAACCTCGCTAAATCTCGCGTTGTTTGTAACGCATTTTCGTCCTCTACTTGAACAATTTCATCATAAATGGCTGTATTTAAAATAGCTGGCACAAACCCCGGACTCGTGCCTACCAGTTTATGAGGACCGGGTTGTCCCCCTGAAAGTACAGGAGAGCCTTTCGGTTCCACAACAATGACTTCTAAATTCGGTAAATGTTCTTTTAATACCTCACCTGTGCCTGTAATCGTACCACCCGTTCCTGCCGTAGCAACAAAGACATCTAATCTTCCTTCTGTTTGCGCCAAAATCTCAGGAGCCGTCGTCACTCGATGAATAGATGGATTGGCTAGATTCTCAAATTGCTGTGGAATAAAGCTATTGGCAATCTGACTTTGCAGTTCAAGCGCTTTTTTCACCGCACCAGGCATTTTTTCTGCAGCCGGTGTTAATACAACTTGTGCACCATACGCTTTTAATATGGCAATACGTTCCTTTGTCATATTGTCAGGCATAACAAAAATCGCTTTATATCCTTTCGCTGCGGCATTCATAGCTAATCCGATCCCTGTATTCCCACTCGTTGGCTCAATAATGGTTGCGCCTTGCTTGATTAACCCCTGTTTTTCAGCAACTTCCACTAAAGAATACGCCGCACGATCTTTGACACTGCCACTAGGATTAAAATACTCTAGTTTCACTAGCACTTCTGCACACTGTTCATCAACAAGCTGATTCAGTTTCACAATCGGTGTATTACCTACAAGCTCTAAAATTGACTGATATATTTTATTGGCCATTCCCGTCACTTCCTCATTTGAATGTCGTTATTTTCGAGTCTTTATTGATTCATAATACATAAATCCATATAAGTTTACAAGGCTTTGAATTTAAAGTATGCTATTCATGATGATGCAATATGATATGATAAAAAATACAGCGATGGAGGAGGTGTTATAATGGAGAATTTACAGTCAGTAGAGCAGTTTCAACAATTAAAAAATGGGGATGCCACGCTATTTGTCTTTTCAGCCGATTGGTGTGGAGATTGCCGTTTTATCGATCCATTTATGCCAGAAGTAGAAGAAAAATTTACAAACTATACGTTTGTGAAAGTGGACCGTGATGCATTTATCGATCTTTGTATAGAGCTAGATGTATTTGGTATTCCAAGCTTCGTTGCATATAAAAAAGGCGAAGAAATTGGCCGTTTTGTTAGTAAGGATCGTAAGACGCAGGAAGAGATTGAAAGCTTTATTGCGGGGTTAAACTAATCGATTGTGGCTTTCATACAAAATCAATACGCCTGTATTTGAGCTTTCCACATACAGGCGTGTTATATCTAATCATTTAAAATTGTTAACTAGATAACTTTTACTCAGGGTACCTAAAATAGTAGTAATATTACGTGACACTTTTCTAAAAATACTATTCATCAAACCCTAAATTAATCGGTTGCTGTGGTAATGTTTCCAACCCTAACATATTTGTTGTTGGTACAGATTCATCGACCTCTTCAAATTTAAAACCATCTGCCCATACTTTTCCTTGACCTGCTAAAAGTACGCCAAAATGAATAGAAGCACTCTCAGGAGGTACATCTAGTACAATGGAATAATAGTTCCAGTCAGATGTTCCTATAATGGAACGGTTATCCATATTATCAAATTGAATCACATCTCCTGAACCATTATCAACACGACACCAAGCACCACATTTATTTACTTTTTCCGTTTTTAAATAGCAGGACATTTTAATGCGTTTCCCTTTATACATATCTGCCAAAAAACTTTGCATCATTGTACCAAACCCATCTTCGCCTGCATTCCCTTTTGCATATAGAACACCGGATTTCGTTCCTGTATGGAAAATTTGATCATCGATACCTACATCGTAATAATTCGGATGTGAGCCACTTAAAGTCCACCCTTTAATCATTGTTTGTCCATTCATTCCTTCTTCCTCCATTCCACTAAGTGCCTTCATCATTTTTCGGTATTTTCCTGGTGGCATTCCGTACAGTTCCTTAAAAGACCTTGTAAATGCTTCTTGTGACTGAAATTGTAATGAAAAAGCAATCTGAAGTATCGATTCATCGGAATACAACAAATACATCGCTGCTACTGCTAAACGTCGCATACGAGTATACTCACTAATCGTTACACCTGTCTCTTGTTTAAATAGCCTGGATAAATGAAACTTTGAATAACCCACTTCTTTTGCAATATCATCTAGAAATCGATCTTCTAATAAGTGCTCTTCAATATAGCTGATTATGTCTCTTGTCACATCACTGTACATGCTGCTCACCTCACTTTCATCTTAACGGAAAAGAAAAAGGAATTTTTGATAGTATTTGCTAAAATATTTTTTATCAATTCCAAAATACCACTACATAGAGTAAAAAGGGTTTCTTAGATGCCAATACATCTAAGAAACCCTTCCATAATTATACTTTATAACGATTAACCGATAGAACCTTCCATCTCGAATTTGATAAGACGGTTCATTTCTACTGCGTATTCCATTGGAAGCTCTTTTGTAAATGGCTCGATGAAGCCCATTACGATCATTTCTGTTGCTTCTTCTTCCGAAACACCACGAGACATTAAATAAAATAATTGCTCTTCAGATACTTTTGATACTTTTGCTTCGTGCTCTAAAGAGACATTATCATTAAAGATTTCATTGTATGGAATTGTATCTGAAGTAGATTCATTATCCATAATTAATGTATCACATTCAATGTTCGCACGTGCACCGCTTGCTTTTGGACCAAACTTCACTTGACCCATGTAAGACACTTTCCCGCCTTGTTTCGCAATCGATTTAGAAACGATTGTTGACGAAGTGTTTGGTGCTAAGTGAATCATTTTTGCCCCTGCGTGCTGATGCTGTCCACGACCTGCAAGTGCAATCGATAACGTCATACCACGAGCGCCTTCACCTTTTAAAATACAAGCTGGGTATTTCATCGTTAATTTCGAACCGATGTTACCGTCGATCCATTCCATTGTACCGTTTTCTTCAACCACTGTACGTTTTGTTACTAAGTTGTATACGTTGTTTGCCCAGTTTTGGATCGTTGTGTAACGGCAGTAAGCATCTTTTTTAACGATAATTTCTACGACAGCTGAGTGTAGAGAGTTTGTTGTGTAAACAGGTGCTGTACATCCTTCTACATAGTGTACGTGTGCGCCTTCGTCTACGATAATTAGCGTACGTTCGAATTGACCCATGTTTTCAGAGTTAATACGGAAGTAAGCTTGTAATGGCGTTTCTACTTTTACACCCGGTGGTACGTAAATAAATGAACCACCTGACCAAACCGCTGAGTTCAGCGCAGCAAATTTGTTGTCCGTATAAGGGATTACTGTACCCCAATGTTGTTTGAAAATATCTTCATTTTCACGTAATGCTGAGTCCGTATCTTTGAACACAATCCCCATATCTTCAAGGTCTTGTTTCATGTTGTGGTAAACTACTTCAGATTCGTACTGAGCAGATACACCTGCTAAATACTTTTGTTCTGCTTCTGGAATACCTAATTTATCGAATGTTGCTTTGATTTCTTCCGGTACTTCATCCCAAGAACGTTGTGTTGCTTCAGATGGTTTTACGTAGTACGTAATTTCATCGAAGTTTAATGCTGCAAGGTCGCCACCCCATTGTGGCATCGGCATTGTATAAAATTTTTCAAGAGCTTTTAAGCGGTATTCAAGCATCCACTCTGGCTCTTCTTTCATTTTTGAGATTTCACGAACGATTTCTTCTGTTAAACCACGCTCAGAACGGAAAATAGATACGTCCTTGTCATGGAAACCATATTTGTAATCGCCGATATCAGGCATTTTTTTAGCCATGTTGTCTCCTCCGTTCATTTTAGGAAAGTACTAAAACACCTCCACCAAAATGTAGATAGTGTTTTAGACTGCCCCTTTCATTTAGTGCGTAAAAGTTAGTTTTCTTCTTTTACGCCTTTTTCCATCGCTTTCCAAGCTAATGTCGCACATTTAATACGCGCTGGGAATTTCGCTACACCTTGTAGTGCCTCTACGTCCCCTAAATCATACTTATCTACATCAAACTCTTCGCCAAGCATCATTTTTGAGAAAATGTCTGCTAGCTCAAGTGCTTCTTCGATTTTTTTACCTTTAATGATTTGTGTCATCATCGAGGCAGAAGACATGGAAATGGAACAGCCTTCACCGTCAAATTTCGCATCTTGTACAAGCCCGTTTTCAACTTGTAACGTTAAATGAATACGATCACCACATGTTGGGTTGTTCATATCAATCGTTACGCTATTGTCTGCTAAAGAGCCTTTGTTGCGTGGGTTTTTGTAATGATCCATAATGACTGAGCGATATAGCTGATCTAAGTTATTATTAAAAGACATCGTTAAAATACTCCTTCGCCGAACGCAATCCTGCAACTAATTTATCGATATCCGCTTCATCATTATACATGTAGAAGCTTGCACGAGCAGTTGCCGTCACCTGAAGCCATTTCATTAACGGTTGAGCACAGTGATGCCCTGCACGTACAGCAATTCCACTCATATCTAATACTGTTGCCACATCATGAGGATGTACATCATCTAGATTGAATGTTACTAAGCCGCAGCGCTCATTTGCATCACGAGGACCATAAATTGTGAGACCATTAATTGTTTCCATTTGATCCATTGCATACGCAGCCAGCTTGTGCTCGTATGCTTCGATGTTCTCTAGTCCAATTTCGTTTAAGAAGTCAATTGCTGCACCAAGACCAATTGCCCCTGCAATAATCGGTGTCCCGCCTTCAAACTTCCACGGTAGCTCTTTCCATGTCGACTCATAAAGCCCTACAAAGTCAATCATTTCACCGCCGAATTCAACCGGCTCCATGTTTTCGAGAATCGCTTGTTTACCGTATAGTACACCAATTCCTGTTGGCGCACACATTTTATGCCCCGAGAATGCTAGGAAGTCACAATCGATTTCTTGCACATCGATTTTCATATGAGGTGCTGCTTGTGCACCATCGACCACCATAATCGCCCCATTGTCATGTGCAATTTGAGCAATCTCTTTGATTGGATTAATGGTACCTAATACGTTTGAAACCATCATGACAGATACAATTTTTGTTTTAGGCGTAATCGTTTGTCGAACCGTTTCTAAAGAAATTGTACCGTCTGCTTCTAAATCAATATATTTTAAAACTGCGCCTTTTTCTCTCGCTACTTGTTGCCAAGGAATGATATTGGAGTGATGTTCCATCATGCTAATGACAATCTCATCACCCTCTTGCAAGTTCTGGCGTGCATATCCTGCTGCAACTTTATTAATAGAAGTTGTTGTACCACGTGTAAAGATAATTTCTTTCGTTGATTTTGCATTGATGAATTTACGCACTTTGTCGCGCGCACCTTCATATAAATCCGTAGCACGATTACCTAATGTATGAACGCCGCGATGCACATTTGAATTATCGAATTCATAGTATCTTTTCATCGCTTCAATTACTTGAATTGGTTTTTGTGACGTCGCTGCACTATCAAGGTAAACGAGCGGGTGCCCGTTTACTTCTTGATTTAAAACTGGAAAATAGCTTTTAATGTCTTTTGCCATCATTATCGAACTTTCCTTTCGATAACCTCCGTCAGCTGCTTTTTAACGCCTTCGATTGGCAGATTAGTTACAACTGGCGCAAGGAATCCATGAATTACAAGACGCTCTGCTTCTGCTTTCGAAATACCACGGCTCATTAAATAGTACAGTTGAGTCGGGTCAACACGTCCAACAGATGCTGCATGTCCTGCTGTTACATCGTCTTCGTCAATTAAAAGAATTGGGTTTGCATCGCCACGTGCTTTTTCAGAAAGCATTAATACGCGAGATTCTTGCTCAGCGTTTGCTTTTGTAGCACCGTGCTCAATTTTACCAATCCCATTGAAGATTGATTGAGCTGCATCCTTCATAACACCATGTTTTAAAATTTGACCATCTGAGTTTTTACCCCAGTGGCGAACTTCTGTTGTGAAGTTTTGTTTTTGCTCACCGCGACCAACAACTACTGTCTTTGTATCTGCCGCTGAGCCATCACCTACTAAGTGCGTAATATTTTCAGAAATTGTATTGGAATCATTCATTAAACCAAGTGCCCAATCGATTTTTGCATCACGCGCTACGTTTGCACGACGGTTTACATAAGTTGTGAAGCCTTTTGCTAACACGTCTACAGCACCGTAAGTTACTTGTGCATTGTCTTTTGCAATTACTTCAGCGATAATGTTTGCTTGACCTTTCGATTCATCAATTGTTGATACGTATGTTTCAACATACGTTACAGCTGAAGATTCTTCTGCTACAACTAGTACGTGGTTAAATAATGAAGCTTCTTCATTGTCGTTTAAGAATACTACTTGAAGAGGCGCTTCAATAATCACATTGCGTGGTACATATACGAATACACCACCGTTAACAAGTGCTGCGTGATAAGCCGCTAATTTATGCTCATCTACTTTTACAGCCGTTGTCATAAAATATTTTTCAACTAAATCCGCATGCTCACGAATAGCTGTTTGAATGTCTGTGAAAAGTACACCTTTGTTTACAAGTTCTTCCGAAACTTTAATAAATGCAGGTGTATTGTTGCGTTGGATATACAGGTTTTCTTGCCCTTCGATATCGATTAACGCTTTTACTTCTTCAGGAAGCTCTTCTAATGAAGAGAATGGTGCTGATTCTACAGTGTGTACTGGAAATTCAGTGAAGTTCCATTTTGTAATATTTGTTTTATCTGGCGTTGGTAGTGCAAGCTCTGCCGCTTTTTCAAGAGCTGTAGCGCGGAAATCAGCAAATGCTGCTGGCTCCCCATTGCTTTGAGAGAACGAGCGAACTTCTTCTACGGATAACGCTAATTTTGTTTCAACCGTCATCTTGTACGTCCTCCTCTAATTAAGCTTCTTCTACTACAGCGCTTGTATCTTCAATACCTAATTCAGCTTTAATCCACTCGTAACCTTCAGCTTCTAAACGTTGTGCTAATTCAGCACCGCCTGATTTTACGACTTTCCCTTGCATCATTACGTGAACGTGGTCAGGTGTAATGTAGTTCAGTAGACGTTGGTAGTGCGTGATCATTAAGCAACCGAAGCCTTCGCCGCGCATTTCGTTAATACCTTTTGATACAACTTTTAATGCGTCGATATCAAGACCTGAGTCGATTTCGTCAAGAATACCGAAAGTTGGTTTAATCATCATCATTTGAAGAATTTCGTTACGCTTTTTCTCACCACCAGAGAAACCTTCGTTTAAGTAACGTTGACCCATTTCTTCTGGCATTTCTAAAAATGCCATTGTTTTATCTAATTCGCGGATGAATTTCATTAATGAAATTTCATCACCTTCTTCGCGACGCGCGTTAATTGCTGAACGTAAGAAGTCTGCGTTTGTAACACCTGAAATTTCAGATGGATATTGCATTGCTAGGAATAGACCTGCTTTTGCACGCTCGTCTACTTCCATTTCTAACACGTTTTCGCCATCAAGTAATACTTCACCTTGTGTGACTTCATATTTAGGGTGTCCCATGATTGCAGATGCTAGTGTAGATTTACCAGTACCGTTAGGACCCATGATTGCATGTACTTCATTTGTATTAATTGTTAGATTTACACCTTTTAAAATCTCTTTTCCGTCGATTTCAACGTGAAGATCTTTAATTTCTAAAGTTGCCATTAAACTACCTCCATTAATTCATCGCATGGTTTTTCCATTGCTATTTTATTATCATAAACAATCTTAACTGAAATGAGAATGAGTTGCAAATACTTTAGAATGATTTTAATTAAATAAAGAAGAATTATTAATCAAAAACGTTATTATTACTTGAATTTGCATTATTGTATCGAAATTTGAATCTCGTATTATATTTTCAATAAGTCACCTTTAACTGAGAATCAATTTCATTTATTTATGTAGAATTACAATCAAATAGAATTAGGCTACTATAAAAAATCGTAACCACTAGGAACGAAGCAAGAAGAGTTGAAAGAGAGGGCTATTACGACGGATACTAACATAACATTTGAAGTAACGTGGCGTGAGAGTTATGGCTATATTTTATTTACTAATTATGTATTTACTAATCAAATTGAAAAATGTAGGTCTGTGTTCGACATTGTATCGTACACAGACCCTTTACATGTTATATACGTAATTGATCTTCAGCCCATATTTCTAAACGATTCCTCCCAGTTTGCTTAGCCTTATATAGCATTTGATCGGCCTTTTCAATTAATACTTTAATATCAGCTTCTTGTGTAATATCACCCGCTGCCAATCCCAAACTGATTGTGACAACATTAGAAATAGACGATTCCTTATGTGGAATTTGTAGCCGTTCAATAGCTATCCGAATTTTCTCCCCTAGTCGCTGAACATCACTGACAGGTACATTAAATGTTGCTATGATAAATTCTTCGCCACCATATCTTGCAGCTAAACTAATTGTCGGATCAATATATGCATGAATTTGCTGGGCCACCTCGCGAATAATGCTATCACCAGCTACATGCCCGTAATAATCGTTATATAGTTTAAAAGAGTCGATATCTAGCATAATAATTGACAAACGTTGTTTTGTATCGATCCGTTCTATATACTTTTGAATATATTCATCAAATCCTCGACGATTTGGAATTTGAGATAATTCATCCATCGTTGTTAATTGTTTCAGCTGTTTGACCGCTTGTTCAAGTTGAAGGTTGATATGAATATTTTCCTCCATATTTTGTGCTAGTTTCTCATTGGATTCCTCAAGCAGTACCTTATTACAAAAGTTTCGATAATAGCTTGTATAGAGCATTTTAGCAGCTAACCAACAGAAAAATAAAAAGACGGCTAAATTGATATAATGTCCGACTAAAACTTCTTCAGACACTTGAAAAAAAGGGAGCCCTCCTACCAACACAATAACTGGGATTGTAAATAAACGAAAAAATACTGTATTAGAAGCATGGAATAATATGGAAACACACATTGCATTTACAACAAAAGCCATAATATGTCCATAGCTGTGTTGATCAACTAGTGTTAATACAGCCCCCCATAATAAAAATAAAAAAACTAAAACATGTAAGCCTTTTTGAAATTTTTTAAATCGAGATTCTTCATGAATATCGCCCTTCTCAAAGATTGAAATATAAACTAACATAACTAATGCTAAAAGCAATAATGTTATATACATGAAGAAATAAGGATTGAATATTTCATCTGGTGAGAAGACATTCATTAAAATGAGTAAAACTTCAAATACAATAACCACTTTCGCAAAGAGTTTACTACGCATCATATTCTCATAAAACAATTGCCACTCTAACTCTTTTTGCTTATCATTGGAAAGCCGCTCACGTATATCCAATAACTTCATCGACTCACCTCTTTGGTTGTACCTTATTTCGAGAAGAAAAATTATATATTATTACAAACTTATAAATCAATAGACATCTGTTTTCGCATATGCCCACAAATAGCCTTTTGTTTCTAAAAGTGTCCCATGAGAATTTAGCGAAGATAGGCGTGTAATCGCATGATTTGACTTTAATTCATACCCATCGTTAATACGTTCAATTTCAATAGACAAATCATGCTCAGTAAATAACTGACGTAACCGGTAAATTGTATTATATAAGTTGGCTAATGCCCTCTTCTCCTCATGATTTGGCCAAAGATCATCTAATATTCGATATTTCGAAACCCTTTTCCCCTCATGAACTAGCAAGTAATAAAATAGCTCCTCCGTTACTTTTGTAGGCCATTTCAATGCTTGACCATTTATACGCACTTCCGCTTCCCCATACAAGCATACCTCTAACCTTGACATATGGCGTTGTTTTTTTATGCCATAGTATTTGGAAAGTCGTTCGTCTAACTGATGCACCATACTAGGTGTCATTGGTTTTAATACATAGTCTAATGCTTGCACCCGAAAGGCCTCTACAGCATATTGCGCATACGCTGTGGAAAAAATAATAGGAACATCGATTCCTTCTTCAACAAGCTTTTGAGCAAGCTCAAGTCCCGTCATTTTGGGCATCTCAATATCTAACAAAAATGCATCCGCTTGAATTTTTGGTAGTTCTAATGTTGCCGCTACCGAAGATGTAAAACTAGCAATCACTTGAAATAGATGATCTTTTTCAAGAATTCGCTTATGCAATTCTAAAATCGGCTGCTCATCTTCCACCATGACAATTTTCCACATAGCTACTCTCCTTTAGTCGGTAATGTTAACGTAACAGTTGTTCCTTCATTCACTTCTGAATGCACTGTTAAGGTCGCACTCTGCATCTCTCGTACACGGCGCAGTAGGCGCAGTACATTGCTAAATCCAATACCGCTACTGCTAATAATTTTTCCTTCCATCAGCATCGTTACCTGCTCTTCTGTCATACCTATACCATCATCAATGACTTTAATTTGTATCATTTGAGAGAATTGTTGAATAGTAATTGTGACATGCCCTTCGCCTTCCTTTTCAAAAATACCGTGACGAATCGCATTTTCAACAAGAGGCTGTATAAGTAAGCTTGGCAATTCCACTTTCGTCATATTTAAATTTAACGTTTCATCTATCTCTATTTGAACAGTTAATCGTTCCCCAAAGCGTGCCTGCTCGATCTCAACATAAGCTTCAATAATTTCTAATTCTTTTTCCACAGTAGCAATTGTACTTTCTTTGCTTGACTCAAAAATATAACGTAAATAAGTTGAGAGCATTGTCAATAAATGCCCTGCTTTTTCACCATCTGTATAACAAAAATAAATAATACTACTAAGAGCATTATATAAAAAATGGGGCTTTATTTGTGCCTGTAAAAATGCCATTTCGTTCTCTACTGCTTTGTTCATCGCCTCTTTCGTTAAAGAGATAGCAGATAATCTAGCCATAATGGTTTCCTTTGTTGCGGGCTTTCGAACATAATCATTTGCCCCTGCCCCGAGAACGAGTGAAATATTCGTTGGATATTCATCTGCTACAAGCATAATAATCGGTAAATCAAAATAGCTATACTTTTCTCTAATGATCTTTGTTAAAGCTAATCCATCTTTGTGTGGCATTACTTCATCCATTAGTAAGAAATCAGGCTTACAATCTTCTAATTTTACTAGCACAGTTTCTGCATTATGAGCCAACTGAATAGTATAATGACTACTTAGTAACGCTTGTAAAACCTCAGCATGTGTCACATCATCCTCTACAATCAGTAATTGAGGTAGGCGAGTATCACTTACTAAGCTTTTGTCATGAGCATTCGATGCAAGTTGCATTTCATGCTGTTTTGCATATTTTGCAAATGGTAATGTGATGGTATAACGAATACCGTGCTCTGTAGTATTCACAACATAAGAGCCTCTCATCTGTTCAATAATAGCTTGGCCGATCGATTGCCCAGTTTCATCAGCGGCTATTAATGTTGTTACTTCCGGTCCATTTCCTTCGATTGTAATGCGAACATCTGTATCGAGGTGCATGACCGATATAATCACTTGCCCATTGACTGCATGATGAATAGCTGTTTCAAGTACCCGGTACATAATTTGACTTAACTTTTGTTCATTCGCCGTGACCTCTAATGTACTATCTACCTGCAAAAATAGACATATTCCTTTCTTTTCCATTGTTAGTGCATGCATCGTCGTCACATGTTGAAGGATCATCTGAAGATTAATTGAAGATACCGAAATTTGAAATTCCTCAAAACGAATACGTGTAAAATCCTTTAAATCGCTCACCAAATAAAGCAAGCGTTCCAACTGTTGCTCAAGTAAGCGCTTCTCATCGGACGATTGGTTTTCTCCTATGGTCCTTGTTATATTGAGTGCATGGTAAAGAGGCTGCTCTAGCTCTTTCGTCGTCACTTCTAAAAAAGAGTCCTTTCCAATTGTTGCTTTTTCCAGTCGCTCACTAAACATTTCTGCATCTATCGTTCGATTCACTAATCGCAGCGCAAGGAAAATATTCATACTTAAAAGAAAAAGTACCATGCCAATCCGATTAAAAATATTTCGTCCTGAGAAAAACAATTGATCAAACGTACCACTAAGGCTAAAAATCAAAATCGAGAAAAAAATTAAAATTAACGTGACTAACTCATTTTTAGGTGCTTTCGTCCTCTTCGTAATAAATAAAAATAAACAGCGCACACCCAATAAAAACGCTAACAAATTCATATAACCGAAAAAAACGTATTGCATGCTAGATAATTCCCTCGCAGGAAATAATAAAATCGCAATACTGTAAATGATTAAAGGTAACGACAACATGAATACAGTCCGACGCTTCAATACTGCATCGATTGTGTAATACACAAAATAAATGAGCATAAAGCCATTAAAAAACGTGATAAAATCCTGAAATCGAAAATAAAACTCAAACGGTAAATCCGGAAAATAACGTAATAGTATTCGCTCTCCACGCGTTAACACGAGAACGGCTAATGATATAAAGTAAAATGCGCTATAGAAAAATGCCTTATCTTTTGTCCTAAGTAAAAATAAACTAAAATGAAAAATAGAAAAAATAAGTAATAGTAAAATAACAGTCCATTCCAAATTTACATCTTGAATTACATCATTTTGTATTGCTTCTGCTACCCCGATATCAATGGGAAAAATAATACCTTGTCTAGCATTATAAAAATCCGCGACTTGAATCGTTAAAATAATCGTTTTTGTTTCAGGGGTAAAATAAACCTCATACGTTGGGTTACTTGGGTCTACATCCACTTTCTCAGTTCCTACTTTTCCCTGGGAGGCTAGCTCTTCTCCATTAATATATAGCTGATGAGCAGACCAAATATTTCGAATTCTTAATCCGATGTCTTTAAAATGTTCAGGTAATTTAATTTTAAGCTGATATGTTCCAAACTGCGCGTCCACTTTCCATGCTCCTGGTACGACCTGCGTCGGTGCATCTTCTTGGAAAATTTGAGTAGCACTCAATTCACCAGGAATAAACTTCCATTCACCTGAAAGTGCGACAATTTGCTCATCTAGTGTAATCGATGTTAAATCGAGTACACCATCCTCAGCTTGAATCTTTGTTTTCCGTGTATCTTGATCACTAAATATCATAAAAAAAAGAATCAGAATTGATAACAATATCAGTATCCAACTCGTTAGCTTTTTCCACATGCACACTCACCCCTTCCCCATCATACAGCACATAACTCTCAAAATACTAACAAGTAAAAATAAAGTGAAATACAAAAAAGTGTTGCTCTTTTTCGAGCAACACTTTTATCTATTATAGAGTTACTTTCGCATGAGTTAAATAGTAATCCACACTCGCTGCTACAGCACGCCCCTCCTTAATCGCCCAAACGACTAAGCTTTGACCACGCCGTGCATCCCCCGCTGCAAATACGCCTGGGATATTCGTTTCAAAATCTTTTATCGATGCGCGAATGCGATTATTCGCAATTTCTATACCAAAATGCTTCGGTAACGATTTTTCAACCCCTTCAAAACCAATCGCTACAAATACGTGCTGAGCTGGCCAAATGTGCTCTGTACCTGGTAACTCTTTAAAGTAATGGAAACCGTCATCACCTAAGATTTTTTCCATTTGAATCGTGTGTAATTCTTTTACTTGGCCCTGTTCATCTTTCACAATTTTTTGTGTTTGAATACAATACTCACGTGGGTCATACCCTTTCACATCATTCACTTCTGCATATGCGTAGTCTAATGTGAATACGTTTGGATCTTTTGGCCATGGATTATCCTCTGTACGTGTGAATGGCAGTGCTGGATGCTTACCAAATTGATAAACAGATTTACATTTTTGACGAATCGCTGTCGCTACACAGTCTGCCCCTGTATCACCTCCACCAATAACGATGACGTCTTTACCTTCTACACTTAATGCTTTACCATCTGCAAAATTTGAGTCTAATAAGCTTTTTGTAACGTCTGTTAAATAATCCATTGCTAGATGAATACCCTGTGCATCTGAGCCTTCCATATGGAGTAGGCGTTGTTTCTGTGCACCGATACATAAAACAACGGCATCATATTGTGTGCGTAATTCGTCTGCTGTTACATCTACCCCTACATTGATACCACATTTAAATTCAATGCCCTCTAATGATAGGAGATTTACACGGCGCTCAATGACTTCTTTTTCAAGCTTCATGTTTGGGATACCGTACATTAAAAGCCCACCTGGACGGTCAGCACGTTCAAATACTGTTACCGTATGCCCAAATTGATTTAATTGATCTGCCGCTGCTAAACCAGCAGGGCCTGAGCCGACGATTGCTACCTTGTATCCTGTACGTTGGCGGGGCATGCGCGGTACAACCCATCCATTTTCAAAGCCTTTATCGATAATCGTCCGTTCAATCGATTTAATCGCTACTGCTGGATCTGTAATCGCTAATGTACAAGACCCCTCACAAGGCGCTGGACAAACGCGCCCTGTGAATTCTGGGAAGTTATTCGTCATATGCAGACGATCTAAAGCTTCCTTCCATTGTCCTTTATATACTAAATCATTCCACTCTGGAATCACGTTATGAATCGGACAGCCTGCAGCTGTTCCGCGAATTTCCATTCCCATATGACAAAATGGTGTACCGCAATCCATACAGCGTGCTCCTTGTGTTTGTAAAGACTCATCTGACAACCTAGAAGCATACTCTTTCCAACTCGAGACACGCTCTAGTGTTGGCTGTTCCTTTGTTTTTTCTCGTTTGTATTCCATAAATCCAGTAGGTTTACCCATGCTAGAACCCTCCTCTTATTTAGAAATGGCAAGCTCCTTGCTGCCTGTTGTTTCTACGAATGCTTGCATTGCAGCATTTTCTTCTGTTAAGCCCTGTAGCTTGTGGAATTCGATTTTATCAAGCATTTTTTGATAATCTGTTGGTACAACCTTTACAAATTTCGGCACCATTTGCTCCCACTTCGCTAATACATCCAGTGCTAGCGAGCTATCTGTGTGCTCTAAATGCTGAATAATCATTGTACGCACAGCTTCTATCTCGGCTTTTTCTTCTAGCTTTGCAAATTCAATCATTTCCATATTACATTGTGCTTTGAACACTGCTTCATTTGTCGGTAATACATAGGCAATACCACCTGACATACCAGCCCCAAAGTTTTGACCAACATCACCTAAGATGACAACTTTTCCGCCTGTCATGTACTCACAGCCGTGGTCCCCGATACCTTCAACCACAATATTTGCCCCTGAGTTACGGACAGCAAATCGGTGTCCAGCACGTCCGTTCATAAATGCCTGACCACTTGTCGCACCATATAAACATACATTACCAGCGATCACATTTTTCTCATAATGACCTTTTATCGGTGAAGCAGCTACTACCTTCCCGCCAGATAATCCTTTACCGAAGTAGTCATTGACATCTCCAACAACCGTCATTGTCATACCACGTGGGATAAAGGCACCGAAGCTTTGACCAGCATGACCATGGAATTTTAAATGGATTGTATCATTTGGTAATCCTTGTTCACCATACTTACGTGAAATTTCACTACCAATGATTGTGCCCATGACACGATCTGTATTTTTAATTTGGAATTGTAACTCCATTTTCCGTTTTTCAGCAATCGCTTGTTCAAGCTGTGGCAATAAGTGCACCATATCAAAGCTTTGCTCGATACCATGATCTTGCTCACGTTGTTTTGTACGTGTACCTTGCACTTGATAAAGAAGGGCTGATAAATCTAGCTGACTCGCTTTCCAATGCTGCTTTGTACGTTCTGAAATCGTTAATAGATCTGTACGACCAACCATCTCTTCCACTGTACGGAAACCTAAAATTGACATATATTCACGCATTTCTTCTGCTACAAAGCGCATATAATTCACTACGTGGTCGGCACTGCCCATGAATTTGGCGCGAAGTTCTGGGTTTTGTGTCGCCACCCCTACTGGACAAGTATCTAAATGACACGCACGCATCATGACGCAGCCTAAAACGATTAACGGTGCTGTTGCAAAACCAAATTCTTCCGCTCCTAATAACGCCGCCATGACAACATCTTTCCCTGTCATTAACTTCCCATCTGTTTCTAAAATGACACGATCTCGAAGACCGTTTAACATGAGCGTTTGATGCGCTTCTGCCAGACCAAGCTCCCATGGTAGACCTGTATGCTTAATCGATGTTTTCGGAGAAGCTCCTGTACCACCATCATATCCAGAAATCACGATGACATCTGCTGCCCCTTTTGCTACACCAGCAGCAATCGTTCCGACCCCTGCCTTCGCAACTAGCTTCACCGAAATACGTGCAAAGCGGTTAGCATTTTTTAAGTCATGAATTAGCTCCGCCATATCCTCAATCGAGTAAATATCGTGATGCGGTGGTGGTGAAATTAAACCTACACCTGGTGTTGAACCTCGTACTTCTGCCACCCATGGATATACTTTGTTCCCTGGTAATTGCCCACCTTCACCTGGTTTAGCGCCCTGTGCCATCTTAATTTGCAGCTCATCTGCATTTACTAAGTAATGCGATTTTACACCGAAGCGACCTGATGCAATTTGTTTAATAGCAGAGCGTTTGCTATCCCCGTTTGCTTCTGGCGTGAAGCGTGTTGGATCTTCTCCACCCTCACCAGAGTTTGAACGAGCACCTAAACGATTCATCGCAATGGCAAGTGTCTCATGCGCTTCTTTTGATAAAGAACCAAATGACATCGCCCCTGATTTAAAGCGTTTGACAATCGATTCTACTGACTCTACTTCTTCTAAAGGTATTTTTTTCTCCGCTTTTTTGAGATCAAATAAGTTACGTAAGAAGCCAATACGTTCTTCATTTGCCATTTCTGCGAACATACGATATAAACCGTAATCATTTTTACGTGTGGCCCATTGTAATGTATGAATTGTTTTTGGATTAAACGCGTGATGCTCTCCGTCTGCTCGCCACTGGAAGTCAGAGCCTGATTCTAACTCTGCTCGCAATGATTTTACAGCACTTGCATGACGACGTTTTGCCTCTTCACCGATTGTGGCTAAGTCGATCCCATCAATTTGCGACGCTGTTCCTGTAAAATGTTCCTCGATGACTTCCTTCCCAATGCCAACCGCTTCAAATACTTGTGCACCGCGGTATGACTGTACTGTCGAAATGCCCATTTTCGACATGACTTTGACAACACCGTCTGCACCACCTTGACGAAATTTTTTCACTGCTGTTTGATAATCCAGTGTTAAATTCCCTTTTTCAATGGCCTCTGCGATTGTCGCATAAGCTAAATACGGATGAATGGCATCAACCCCAAAGCCAATCAATGCAGCGAAATGATGCACTTCACGTGCTTCCGCGCTATTAACAATAAGGCTTACTTTCGTTCGCAAACCTTCACGCACTAAAAATTGATGTAAGCTACTAGCCGCTAGTAGTACAGGGACTGTCGGTGTTGCTGGATCTTCAACATGATCACAAAGTATTAATAACGTTTTACCTGCTGTAATGGCTTGAACAGCTTCTTGTCGTATACGATTCAATTCATTTTCAATATTTTCTGTATATTGAAGTGAGATGGCCGCCGATCGGAAGCCCTTCTCTTCGTTGGCTACTAATTGTTTATACTCACTGTTTGTTAAGATTGGTGTATCTAAAATAATACGTCGCGCATTTTCTGCACTTGGGTGAAGTAAATTTCCTTCCTTGCCAAGTAAGGTCATTGTGGACGTCACAACATGCTCACGAATCGAGTCAATCGGTGGATTTGTTACTTGTGCAAATAATTGCTTAAAGTAATGAAATAATGATTGTGGCCGATCGGATAACACAGCGAGTGGTGTATCATTCCCCATCGAACCGAGCGGATCTTTTCCGTCTTTTGCTAACGGAACGATATATTTTTGCACATCTTCAAATGTGTAGCCATAGATTTTTTGACGCAGCGTTAAATCATTCAGCACGACTGGCTGCTCTTTTTCAGTTTTCAGCTTTAACATATTATCTTCAAGCCATTGTTGATAGGGCTCTTTTGCGACCATTTCTGCCTTTAGCTCATCATCTGAAATGATTTTGCCTTGCTCAAGGTCAATTAACAGCATACGACCTGGGCTTAAACGGTCTTTTAATACAACGTCTTCTTCTGGAACATCGACAACGCCCGTTTCAGAAGAGAAAATAACATGGTCGTCTTTTGTTACATATAGGCGCCCTGGACGTAAGCCATTTCGATCTAAAATGGCACCGATTTGTTTACCATCCGTGAAGCAAATGGCTGTCGGACCGTCCCATGGCTCCATTAAACTCGCATGATATTGATAGAATGCTTTACGGTCTTTCTCCAGACGTGGGTTTTCTGTCCATGGCTCTGGAATTAACATCATCGCTGCATGTGCAGGTGTACGACCTGCTAATACAAAAAACTCAAATGCATTATCCAACATCGATGAATCAGATCCTGTTGTATCAATAATCGGCAAGATTTTTTGTAAATCTTCACCGAATGCTTCCGATACAAACTGTTGCTCACGTGCACGCATCCAGTTAATATTACCGCGTAGTGTATTAATTTCACCGTTATGGATAATATAACGATTTGGGTGTGCACGTTTCCAAGAAGGGAATGTATTGGTAGAATAACGGGAGTGAACAAGCGCAAAAGCCGATACAAAGCTAGGATCTTGCAAATCTTGATAGAAGTCACTTACTTCCTCTGGCGCAAGTAAGCCCTTAAATACCATTGTCTCACTTGACAAACTTGGCATATATAACTCATAGCCCTGTGCCTCTGCCCAGTGCTCTAACTGTTTACGGATGACGTATAATTTACGTTCAAAGGCTAAACGTTCTCCTGCTTCGTTGCGTACAAATACTTGGCGTACAACCGGTGCAGAAGATTTGGCAATCGCACTTAAGTTTTGTTTGTTTGTCGGGGCCCAGCGCCAACCAATTAAACGTTGACCTTCTTGTGCGATCAGCTCATTCATTTTTTCTTCAATGGCCGTACGTTCTTGCTCTTTGTCTGTAAAAAATAATTGCCCTACAGCATATTCACCTTTTTCTGGTAAATGCATGTCTGGACAGTTCGATTTAAAAAAGGCATGAGGGATTTGTACCATAATCCCTGCTCCGTCACCTGTTTTTCCGTCTCCGCCACGTCCGGCACGGTGCTCTAAGCGACATAACATTTCTAAACCGTTTTTTACGATATCATGTGATGGCTTCCCTTTAAAATTTGCGTACATCCCAATACCGCACGCATCATGTTCAAATTGTGGCGAATACAGGCCCTGTGGTTGTGGATATTGATGAAAAGTCATAATAAATTCCCCCCAAATCTTTCACTAACGTATTTACATTTTAAAGTTTTCGAAATAATATAAACAATATATAGTTTGGATGGAATCAATCTAATATTTCGATAAATGAGGTGAAAGCGTTGGAATTAAGGCAATTACGCTACTTTGTAGAGGTAGCTGAACGAGAACATATTTCAGAAGCAGCAGACTATCTTCACGTAGCACAGTCAGCGATTAGCCGACAAATCGCAAATTTAGAAGATGAACTAGGAACACCGCTTTTCGAACGAATTGGGCGCAATGTTAAATTAACACCAATCGGTAAAATTTTTTTAGAACATGCAATTACCGCGTTGAAGGCAATTGACTTTGCTGCAAAGCAAGTGGAAGAATACTTAGATCCAGCAAAAGGAACAATCAAAATCGGTTTCCCGACAAGTTTAGCAAGTTATGTATTGCCAACAGTCATTTCTGCCTTTAAAAAGGAATATCCCGATGTATCTTTTCATTTGCGACAAGGTTCGTATAAATTTTTAATCGAGGCTGTCAAAAATCGAGAATTAAATTTAGCTTTTTTAGGTCCGCTTCCGCCAAAAGATGAAGCGATTACGCCAACCATTCTGTTTAGTGAGAATATCCATGCACTATTACCAGCAAATCACCCCCTTGCCAAAAACGAGCGTCTTAACTTAGTAGATTTACGTAACGAAAATTTTGTTTTATTCCCAGAAGGGTATATTTTGCATAAAGTAGCTGTGGAAGCATGTAAATCAGCCGGTTTTGTCCCAAAGATTACATCTGAAGGAGAAGATATGGACGCATTAAAAGGGTTAGTGGCAGCAGGTATCGGCGTGACGTTATTACCTGAAAGCTCCTTATCTGACTCGACACCACGCTTTACCGTAAAAGTCCCAATCGCATTACCTGTAATCCGTCGAACAGTTGGTGTCATTTCCCCAACGAACCGAGAACTCGCTCCATCTGAACAAGTATTTCTACAATTTGTTACAAACTTCTTCTCTCGTTTAACACAATTTCAATAATGACGTACGTAGGGTGATTTCCTAGGAAATATTAGCGAACTGCGCTTAGAAAAACGCAATTTACGACAAAAAATCCCGAGGTTTTGATATTAACCTCGGGATAAATCATTTTATTATTCAGATACAGGTACGACTGCGCCGCCCCACTCTTCAAGAATGAATTCTTGAATTGGTTCAGAACGTAGTACTTCTACTAAGCGAGCAATTGCTTCACTGTCTTTGTCTTCGCTACGAACTGCGATGACGTTTACATATGGAGACTCAGAACCTTCGATTGCGATTGAATCTTCAAGTGGATTGATCCCAGCATCGATTGCAAAGTTAGAGTTGATAACTACTGCATCTCCTTCACCTTCTTCATAGTATGTTACTAATAATTCAGGTGCAGAGCTTGCATCAATTACTAATTTTTTCGGATTGTCTACAATATCATCGATCGTTGCAGCTGTTTTGTCGATATCCTCTTTTAATGTGATTAATCCTTGTGCTTCTAATAATTGAAGAATACGACCTTGGTCAGATACTGAGTTTGAGATGATAATTGTAGCTCCATCTGGTAGCTCGTCTAATGATTTATATTTTTGAGAGTAGATACCGATTGGCTCAATATGAATCCCACCAGCATTTACGAAATCATAGCCCTTTTCTGCGATTTCAAGCTCTAAATAAGGGATATGTTGGAAATAGTTCGCATCAAGATCACCTGACTCTAAATCTTGGTTTGGCATAATATAGTCTTGATATGGCTTAATCTCTAAATCGATACCCTCTTCTTCTAAAATCGGCTCTGCTTCTTTTAAAATTAATTCATGTAAACCATTTGAAGCACCAACAACAATTTTTGTATCTTCTGCTGTTTCCCCAGCATCATTTGTTGCTGTATCATTTGTTGGTTTTTCGTCATCAGAACCGCAAGCTCCTAATGCAAGTGCTAATGATGGTACTGCTAATAATGATAAATACTTTTTCATGTGTTGAAACCCCTTTTCTTTATCTTATATGTCTTTTTATAAAAACGGCTGTTGCCGATACTACCTTATCGCTTGTCTGTACGTGCTGTAATCGCATCGCCAATCCATTGAATCACAAATACAATTACTAAAATAATAATCGTTGACATCAACACTACGTCATCACGACTACGCTGGAACCCTTCGATAAACGCCAAGTTCCCTAAACCGCCTGCTCCGATAATCCCTGCCATCGCTGTGTAACCAACAAGCGCAACAGCTGTTACGGTAATCCCTGAAATCAGTGCTGGTAAACTTTCTGGAATAAGCACTTTAACAATAATCGTGGATGTTTTAGCCCCCATTGAACGAGCTGCTTCAATAACGCCTTTGTCGATTTCACGTAACGCAATTAATACCATACGTGCGTAAAATGGTGCAGCCCCAATGATTAATGCAGGGAGCGCTGCGTTCGTGCCACGAATTGTGCCAACTAAAAACTTCGTAAATGGAATTAATAAAATAATCAAGACGATAAACGGAATCGAACGGAAAATATTCACCAATGACCCCGTTAAAAAATGAACGATTTTATTTGCCCACATTTGATTCGGACTCGTTAAAAATAATAAAACCCCAATGGCTAACCCTAAAATAAGCGTAATAACTGTTGAAATGGCTGTCATGTAAATCGTTTGGTATGTTGCCTCATACATCGTTTCCCATTTTACATTCGGAAATAATTGACTAAGCATGTTCAATCACCTCCGTCTGAATCTCATGCTGCGATAATATGTTTAGTGCTTGTTGCACTTGCTCTTCTGTGCCATCAATATGCACAACCAATGTCCCGTATGGACCACTTGTTGTATGTGAAATCGAACCATGTACAATATTCACATCGACGCCGTATTCTTTAATGACTTGCGAAATGACCGGCTGTTCGGTTGCTTGTCCTACAAATGTCACTTTCACAAGCTTCCCTGTAGGGTAGTTGGCTAAAATTTGCTCAATCGATTCTTTTGTTTCATTTGTACCGGACACTTGTGAAACGAATTTTTTTGTAATTGGGGCTTGTGGGTTTTGGAAGACGTTTAATACTTCGCCAGCCTCTACTACCTTTCCAGCTTCCATGACAGCGACACGATGACAAATTTTGCGGATAACATGCATTTCGTGTGTAATCAATACAATCGTTAAACCAAGTCGCTTATTAATATCTAATAACAGCTCTAAAATCGAATCCGTTGTTTCTGGGTCAAGTGCAGATGTCGCCTCATCACAAAGCAATACTTCCGGATTGTTGGCAAGCGCTCGTGCAATGCCGACACGTTGCTTTTGACCACCTGATAGTTGTGAAGGGTACGCTTTGTCACGCCCTGCAAGACCAACTAAATCGATTAACTCTGCCACACGCTTTGCGCGCTCATCCTTTGGTACACCTGCAATTTCTAATGGGAACGCAATATTTTCTTCCACTGTACGCGACCATAGAAGATTAAAATGTTGGAAAATCATGCTAATCTTTTGACGCGCTGCACGTAGCTTATTGCCTGAAATCGCCGAAATTTCTTCACCATTCACCACTACCGAACCTGTTGTTGGCTTTTCTAAACCATTCAACAGGCGAATCATCGTACTTTTACCAGCACCACTATAGCCAATAATGCCGTATATTTCGCCTTTCTCAATCGCTAAGTTTACATTGTCAACAGCTTTTAGTTCACCATTTTTGGTCTTGTAAACCTTTGTTATATTACTTAACTCAATCATAATAAACTCCTTCTACATGAAAAAACCTTCCTACTAATATAGACAAGCAGAAAGGTTTTCGCACAATTTATACGTTAACCGCTCTCTCATCTTTCAAAGCAAAACTTTGAGTGACTTGGCACCTTTTCACAATTGTGATGGTTGCCGGGCTTCATAGGGCACTTCCCTCCACCGCTCTTTATAAGAGTAACGTTATAAAATTTATTTTATGCATGTAAATGTACCATGACTATTAATTGTCCGTCAATTGTTTTTTAACATTTCATACAAATTTAGTACGGATTGAAATGCGTACACTTTTTGGACAATTTTACCGTTTTTAACGATTACTAAACACGGCACACTTTCAATTTCATAGTCATATGCTAGGTCTTCCATATAATTTAAATTTGCTTTACCAAGGGGTAATGTGGGCAGTAACTCTTCCACCACATTTAACATTTTAGATGCAACAGCACATGTACCGCACATCGGTGTATATAAATAAAAAGCGGCCATCTCTTTTTCGTTTATGATTTGCTGCCACTGTTCTTTTGTCCAGTCTTCCATCTGCTCATCCTATTTCACTTTGAATTTAGCCGCTTGTAAAATATCACGCACGACACTACTTGGTGCCTCGGCTACACCATTAAATGGCACAGGTAATTCAAGTTGCACAGCCTCGCTATATGTTCGGCGCATAATTTTTCTTAAATAATCCCCTGATTTATCGCGATCAAAAAAGGTAAATAGCTCAATATCTTCGTATGGTTCAAGTAAATCGATTAATGCTTCTTCGTCGATTGTGCCATTTGTACACAAAATCAATACTTGCTCAGCAAGAAGGGGTGTGATTTTTAATTTATCAGAGCGACCCTCTACGATTATACACTTTTCAATCATTCAATTCTCCCCCTACGTCGAAAAAAACGCCAAAATCCATACTAGATTCAGGCGCTTCTTTGTATTATTCAGAAATAAACTCTTCGTATGCTTCTGCAGTTAATAATTCTTCCACTTCTGCTTCATTTGAAAGTTCAACCACAATCATCCAAGCATTTTCGTATGGAGATTCATTAACGAATTCTGGGTTATCTGATAATTCGTCGTTTGCTTCTACTACTGTACCAGATACTGGTGAATATAATTCAGAAACTGTTTTTACTGACTCTACACTACCGAACGGTTCGTTAATTGTTACTGTATCGCCTACTTCTGGTAGCTCAACGAATACAATATCACCAAGTTCGTTTTGTGCAAAATCCGTAATACCAACGCGTACTTTATTGCCTTCGATTTTTACCCATTCGTGTTCTTTTGTGTAGCGTAAATCTTTAGGAATACTCATGAAAATCCCTCCAACAAAATGTATAAATCTCTTTCAGTTTGACATATTTCAGTAGTAAAAACAAGGTTGTAATCAGCCTATTTCCACGTTTCTGAGAAGTCAGACTCCTTGAAACCAAGCGTAACTTTTTCACCATCTGTCACAACTGGACGTTTAATTAACATCCCATCAGATGCAAGCAAAGCTAATTGCTCTTCTTCGGACATATTTGCTAATTTATCCTTTAAGCCTAGTTCTTTATACTTGTTCCCTGAAGTATTGAAAAACTTCTTTAGTGGAAGGCCACTTTTCTTATAGAGTTCTGTTAATTGTTGCTGTGTTGGCGTTTGTTCAACAATGTGTATAGATTCGTAAGCGACATTGTTTTCTTCTAGCCATTTTTGTGCCTTTTTACATGTCGTACATTTTGGATATTGAATAAATTTTAATGGCATGTATGTAGCTCCTTTTATTGTTATCTTCTCTTCTATTGTATAAGATTTCCTAGCCGAATGCTAAAAAAAGAACTAAACGACATGCCTCGCTCCAGTAAATGAAGCGTCCCCCGCTCTATTATCATATTCATATGTAGCAAAGAGCGACAAAACGAATTGTAAACTGTTCAAATCAATAAAAATCCGGATGTTTTTAGCATCCGGATTTTATACCTTACACTACGTACTTTTCAGCTTCAATCAGTTTTGCTGCTGCTTCGCGTTTTTTCGGAATTAAGTTGTAAGGGCTATTGCGTGTTAATTTACGAAGAGCTGACAACATCATACGACCATTGTCGCCTTCTACTGAAGCAAGTAATGTATCTTTTGCTTCTGCTTCAATAATGGCAAACGCTTCTTGACAGAAGATTTGTGTGTAAAGGATTTTTTGCGCTGCTTTTTCTACACCTTCGCGTTCAATTGCCTTTTGCGTACGTATAACTGCTGATTCCATCGCGTATAACTGGTTCGCAATGTTTGCAATGTTTACAAGTAGCTCTTGCTCTTGATCTAATTTTGCACCGAACGCCTGCGCTGCTGTACCTGCTGCAAGAATTGCGATTTTCTTCGCGTTCTTCACAAGATATTTTTCTTGTGCTAACGGCGCATCTTCAAGCTCTTCTGGCATCATCATGAGCAGTTCACTTTGTAGGTTTTGCGCTACTTGAAGAAGCGGTAACTCACCTTTTAACGCTTTCTTCATAAATGTACCCGGTACGATCATGCGGTTAATTTCATTTGTCCCCTCGAAAATACGATTTATACGTGAATCACGGTAAATACGTTCTACTTCATATTCAGCCATGAAACCATAACCGCCGTGTAATTGTACTGCTTCGTCCGCGATATAATCCAATGTTTCAGTGCCAAACACTTTGGCGATTGAACATTCGATTGCATACTCAGCGACAGCTGCTGCAATGGCTACACCATTTTTTTGCTCTTCTTCTGATAGTTGGTTAAGCGTATCTTCGAAGTACCCTACTGTACGATAATTTAATGACTCAGACGCATATAAATGTGCTGCCATTGTCGCTAATTTTTCTTTCGTTAAGTTGAAGCTAGAAATTGGCGTTTTGAATTGTTGGCGTTGGTTCGTATATTGAATAGCAAGCTCCAGTGCACGCTTCGCTCCACCAACAGTACCTATACCAAGCTTATAACGACCGATGTTTAAAATGTTAAATGCAATGACGTGACCACGACCGACTTCACCAAGTAAATTTTCTACCGGCACTTGTGCATCTTCTAAAATTAATGTACGAGTAGAGGATGATTTAATGCCCATCTTCTTCTCTTCCGCGCCGACAGAAACGCCTGGGAACGCTCTTTCTACGATAAAGGCAGTGAATTTTTCCCCATCGATTTTAGCGTACACAACGAATACATCTGCAAAGCCTGCGTTTGTAATCCATTGTTTTTCACCATTTAATACATAGTGTGTTCCTGCTTCATTTAACTTCGCAGTTGTTTTTGCACCTAATGCATCTGAACCTGAACCTGGTTCTGTTAGGGCATACGCAGCAATTAACTCACCAGAAGCTAATTTCGGAAGGTATTTTGATTTTTGCTCTTCGTTACCGAATAATACGATTGGTAAAGAACCGATTCCTACATGTGCACCGTGCGTAATAGAGAAACCACCAGCGACAGACATTTTTTCAGCGATTAACGCTGAAGAAATTTTGTCTAGACCTAGACCCTCATATTCTTCTGGCACATCGGCAGCGAGTAGTCCTAATTCCCCTGCTGTTTTTAATAAACGTACCGAATGCTCAAACTCATGATTTTCTAAGTTTTCCACTACTGGTAACACTTCATTTTGTACATAATCAGTCGTTGTTTGCGCAATCATTTTTTGCTCATCCGTGAAATCCTCTGGTGTAATAACACGATTGATATCTACGTCCTCGATTAAAAAGCCGCCGCCTTTAATGATGTTTGTTGTTAATTTCATACCCATTTCCCCCTCATAGTCAATTCATTTTCCTACCATTATAAAAAAGCAAAAACTGAATAGTTATTCATAATTTGTGTATAGAAAAGCTCGGAAAGTTTACTCGGAGGCAAAGAGAATAAACTTTCCAAAAGCTGTTTCTAGAAATTAAAGGACTTCAAATACACCAGCTGCACCCATACCGCCACCGATACACATTGTGACAACGCCGTATTTCTTATTTTGACGTTTTAATTCGTGAAGCAGTTTTAGTGTCAGAATCGCTCCTGTTGCACCAAGTGGGTGACCAAGCGCAATCGCACCACCATTTACATTCACTTTATCGATATCAATTCCTAAGTGGCGTACAACTTGGATAGACTGTGAAGCAAATGCTTCATTGATTTCCCACAGGTCAATTTGATCTTGTGTAAGACCAGCAATTTTTAACGCTCTCGGTATCGCCTCAATTGGTCCGATTCCCATTACTTCTGGTGGTACACCGCCAACAGCAAATCCTAAAAATTTCGCCATTGGTTTTAATCCTTGCGACTCTGCTTCTTCACGGTCCATTACAAGCACTGCTGCTGCACCGTCAGAAGTTTGTGAAGCATTTCCTGCTGTTACAGACCCTTTAACATTGAATGCTGGGCGAAGTTTCCCTAATCCTTCAACGGTTGTATTCGAACGTACCCCTTCATCTGTATCAAACGTAAAGGTACGTGTTGCAGGTTTATGATCTTTACCAACGAAGTGTTGTGTGACTTCAATCGGTACGATTTCATCTTTGAATTTACCTTCTTTAATCGCTTTTTCAGCCAGCTCATGTGAACGTACAGCAAAAGCATCTTGGTCTT
This sequence comes from Lysinibacillus sp. KU-BSD001, assembly GCF_042920265.1. NCBI lineage: Bacteria > Bacillati > Bacillota > Bacilli > Caryophanales > Bacillaceae > Lysinibacillus > Lysinibacillus sp. KU-BSD001. The sequence goes on from NZ_JBDQZI010000010.1 coordinate 83,507, forward strand.
CACGGCTTACTTCATAGCGACGTGCTACTTCCTCTGCTGTATGTCCCATGCCCATATAGTACTGAGGTGCTGTTTCTGCTAATGTTGGATTTAAACGCACTGTATTACCCGTCATTGGAATCATACTCATCGATTCTGTACCACCTGCGATAATCGCTTTTGAATGGCCTAACATAACACGTTCTGCTGCATATGCAATGGATTGTAACCCTGATGAACAGAAGCGATTTACTGTAATAGCTGGTGTCGTATCAGGTAGCCCTGCTAACGCGCCGACTAAACGCGCTACATTCATCCCTTGCTCTGCTTCAGGCATGGCACAGCCCATAATTAAATCATCAATCGGACCTTCATAGCCTGCTCGTCTTAATGTTTCCTTTACAACAATGCTACCGAAATCATCTGGACGCATTGTTGCAAGTGAACCTTTTTTCGCTTTCCCAATAGGCGTTCGTGCACCTGCTACAATTACGGCTTCACGCATAATGATGTCTCCCCCTTGTTTAGCTTCATGCTATTCATCATTTTCTATTAAACTCGTAGATTAATTACGAAGCGGTTTCCCCTTCACAAGCATATGCTGCATACGTTGCTGTGTTTTCGGTTGCTGTACTAACTCCAAGAATGCTTGCTTTTCTAAGTGTAAAATATACTCTTCCTCAACCTCTGTTCCATATGGTACTAAACCACCTGCAAGAACAAATGCTAATTTTTTCGCAATCGATAAATCGTATTCGCTAATATAGCCTGAATCGAACATTCCCTGCGCCCCTAGCAGTAATGTTGCATAGCCTGATGCCCCAACCACTTTCACTTTCTTCTTCACTGGTGGCTTGTATCCTGCATCATAAAGGGCGATTGCTGCTTGTTTCGCATCATAGATTAAGTGATCTGGGTTAACCGATACGCCGTCTGCAAAATCTAAGAAGTTATTTTCGCGTGCTTCTTCACCAGATGTTGACACCTTTGCCATCGCAATCGTCTCAAACACTTTATTGACTACTGCTTGTAAATCGATATCTACACCATTTGGTAAACCTTTTAGGAACTTTTCATAAAGTCCCAAGTTCCCTGCACCACCTGGAATGACACCAACTCCTGCCTCTACTAAGCCGATATACGTCTCTGCTGAAGCTTGAATATGTGCTGCCGGTAAGCAAACTTCTGCTCCACCACCAAGCGTCATTTGGAACGGTGCTGCTACAACTGGTTTTGAGGCGTACTTAATACGACGCATTGCTTTTTGGAATGCCCCAATGACAAAATCAAGTTCAAAAACATTATCATCTTGCGCTTCCATTAAGATCATGCCAAGGTTGGCCCCTACACAGAAGTTTTTGCCTTGGTTACCAATAACAAGCCCTTTATACGCTGCGTTGTTTTCCAATTCATCAATGGCCGTATTTAACATTTGAATAATGTCTAAGCCAATGGCATTTGATTGTGAATGGAACTCTAATAAAAGAACACCGTCTTGTAAGTCTATTAAGCTAGCGCCAGCATTCGATTTAATGACACCATGCTTTTTCTTATAACGTTTTAAATCAATCGCTTTCTCGTTTACTGGTACTTTTACATAGTCAGTACCGTTGTAGTAAGCTAGCTCATTATCAACTTCTGAATAGAATGTTTCCAAGCCTTTGTCGAGTAAGCCTTGAACAAACGCTGGAATTTCGCGTCCTTCTTCTTTCATTTTGTCAACAGATTGTTTGACGCCGATTGCATCCCACATTTCGAATGGACCTTGCGCCCAACCGAAGCCCCATTTCAGTGCATTATCAATCGCAACAATATCATCCGCAATTTCACCTGTAAGCTGCGCTGAGTAAATTAATGTTGGTGCAAAAATATTCCATAAAAGTTCGCCAGTACGGTCTTTTGCGTACACTAATGTCTTCACTTTATTGGCAAGACCACGTGCTTGTTTCACCATTTCAATAGAAGGCGTTTTTAGCTTTTTCACTGGCTCATATTCAAATGTATCTAAATTTAACTCTTTAATCTCTTTTCCTTGTTTTAAGAAGAAGCCTTGACCTGATTTCGCGCCAAGCCAACCATTTTCAATCATTTTCTTTAATGTTGGATCTTCAGCAAACACCGCCTGTTCTTCACCTGTTGTATGGTCGTAAACATTTTTCGCTACGTGCGCAAATGTATCTAACCCCACCACATCAAGTGTACGGAATGTTGCAGATGATGGACGACCAATAAGTGGGCCTGTTACCGAATCCACTTCACCAACGGAGTAGCCACGTTCTTGCATTTCCTTCATCGTCACGATTAAGCCGTACGTACCGATACGATTGGCAATGAAGTTTGGTGTATCTTTTGCAATTACGACGCCTTTACCAAGCACATCTTCACCGAATACTTGCATAAACTCCACCACTTCTGGCGCAGTAGTAGTAGAAGGAATGACCTCTAATAGCTTTAAATAACGTGGCGGATTGAAAAAGTGTGTGCCAAGGAAATGCTTTTTAAAATCTTCTGAGCGCCCTTCCGCCATCGCATTAATGCTGACGCCTGACGTATTCGAGCTGATAATTGTACCTGGCGTACGTACCGCATCAATTTTTTCCATTAGGCCTTTTTTAATCTCAAGGTTTTCTACAATAACTTCAATAATCCAATCTACATCTTTTAATTGGTCCAAGTCGTCTTCAAAGTTACCTGGCGTGATTAACGCTAAGTTTTTCTTAGAAGCGAGAGGTGCTGGTTTTTGCTTTAATAATTTTTGCAATGCACCGTTTACAAATCGGTTGCGTACTGCAGGATTTTCAAGCGTTAACCCCTTTGCTTGCTCTTCTGTAGTTAGCTCTTTTGGTGCGATATCTAGCAATAATGTTGGGATACCGATATTAGCTAAGTGAGCGGCAATACCTGAACCCATAACCCCTGAGCCTAATACGGCTGCTTTTTGAATTTTGTAAGTCACGAGAATTTCCCCCTTCTCCACTCTTCTTCATCGTAATGAATAGCCATTCATTTTTAACCGAAAAAAAAACTCGAAACAGCTTTTCTGTTCTTAGTGTAGATTATTTTGTCAGTTTTAGCAACGTTTTTTAACATTTATTTCTATAAAATTCTAAATATTTCTCCATAAACGTTAATATACCAAGGAAAAACTGAATACTCATTCACTCTTTTTTAAAATTATCTCATCTAGCATCTAGAGAAAGCAAATTACTTTTAGCTTTTCACTAAAATGTGTAAACTAGCAATTATAGGAGCGTGATAAAGATGCAGGAAATTACAACAGTAGAACAGTTTAACGAAATCATTTCAGGTGATCAAAAGGTGATTGTCAAATTCTTCGCTGGTTGGTGCCCAGATTGTACACGTATGGATATGTTCATTGACCCAATCGTAGAAGAATACAATCAATATGTTTGGTATTCAGCGAACCGCGACAACTTCCCAGAATTAGCAGAAAAGTATCAAGTGATGGGTATCCCTTCACTATTAATCTTCCAAAATGGTGAAAAATTAGCGCACTTGCACAGCGCAAATGCAAAATCACCTGACCAAGTAACAGACTTTTTAGAAGCACAAAATGCATAAATGATTGCAAGGCTCGTCATATCATACATGGCGAGCCTTATTTTATACGCTGAAAAAGACTTCCCTTGATGTGAATTGGATATTAATGTATGTTCATACTATCGGAGGTGGTTTAGCAATGAAGGTTTTATTAGATGTGAACGGGGTGTCTCAATACAGTGAGGTTGTTTATCCACAATTTCGCAACTCTGCTTGCGGACCAACGACAGCACACGTCATTTTAAACTATTTGTGCAAGGATCATCACGTAGCTAAAAAGAACATTAACGAAATGTATCAGCTGTTAGGGAGCACAAAAATCGGGTTGTTTAAATGGCGCTTCATTCACAATTTACGCGCTCAACTAGGCCCGAATTTCTGCATTGATTCATGCAATTTATCCGAAGCGATTTGGCAACTCAGGTACGGATACCCTGTCGCTATGAAGTTCGATCAATATTTTACCTTTCAGTGGTTTACGAAAAAGAAGCCTACATTTAAATATCATTGGGTGCCACTTATTGGATACGAAATTAAAAATGATAGTTTATATTTAATCATTCATGACAACGGTGGTCGCAATCGAGATAGTCAAATCCGCTCTATTAAATACGACGATAACCGTCATGTACTCAGCTTTGTTAAAATAGAGCCAAGAGAATAAACTCTCTTGGCTCTATGAATGCAGTTATAAACCTAATGACTTAGCATGCTTCACAATTAGTCTAAAGCCACGCTCGTGTAATTGCTCTAAGTGTTGCGTATAATCTGCTGGGACAATCAGCTCATCCAGCTGCTTTTCAATCGGTGCTTCACAATGAATTTGAGCAAGCTGATACGACAATTTCAGCATATCCTCATTTTCACCAATTTTAATCCGTTGTCCAGCCTTCAATGTTGGGAGCGCCTCCAGCACGCCCTCAACGGAGTTGAAATCTTGAATTAATTTAAGCGCCGTTTTAGGACCGATTCCTTTTACGCCTGGGTAGCCATCACTTGTATCTCCCATAAACGCTTTGACATGGGCAAACTGTTCTGGCTCAATGCCATACTCCTTTCGGAATCGCTCTAGTGTATAGACATCATATTCTGTATATCCTTTTTTTGTAAAGGCGATTGTTGTAGATGGATTTAAAATTTGTAATAAATCTTTATCTCCACTAATAACCGTCATTTGTGCATCATGTTGCCACTTTTTCACCATTGAACCAATGAGATCATCTGCCTCTATTCCTGTAATACCAAAGTTTGTCCACCCTAGCATTGCAGAAACTTCCTTTGCTAGATCAAATTGCGGCACCATCTCTTCAGGTGGTGCAGGACGGTTTGCTTTATATCCATCAAATAAATCATTTCGAAACGTATGCATCCCCATATCCCAACAAACAGCGATATGCGTCGGCTGCATGAGATGCTGCGCTGTTAATACGTGACGCGCAAATCCTTGTACGCCGTTTGTTGGTGTACCATCTTCTAAACGGATAAACTGGTTCATCGCTGCAGACGCAAAAAATGAACGGAATAACAATGCCATGCCGTCTACAATCAGTAAATGTTTTGTCATCTTCAAAGCCCCTCTTTCTACGACATTTCTATTATATCAAATTCTGGACAAATGCCGACGAAAGAGACTTATTTAGATAAACAAAAACATTGAAAAATGGATTTCTAAATATTCATAACAACTAATGCATTTGGATAAATGCGTACTTTTTAGGAGGCGATTTACGCGACTGTATAAGACTTTTACGCGGCATTCATCTACTTTTACGTGACTTTCCCTAATACATGAGCATTTTGCCGACGCAAAACGCTCATGCCGAGGGTTATCCTAGGGCTTTAAATAACACGTAATCTTTTCAATATCATCATGGAAAACGCGATCCTCCTGAAGAGGTGCTACAAATGCACGGAGTTCCTGCCACTTCGCTTTGGTACGCGGACTCATTAATTCCATCCCCCGATATTCAACTGCTTGCAATGCACAAAAGGCTTCAATCGCTAACACACGCCGCGCATTACAAAGTATCATATACGCATGACGAGCCGCTGTTGTCCCCATGCTCACATGATCCTCCTGATTGGCTGATGACGGAATGGAATCGACACTTGCTGGATGTGCTAATGTTTTATTTTCAGAGACAAGGCTCGCTGCACTATATTGCAAAATCATCGCGCCTGACTCAAGTCCTGGTCTAGCACTTAAAAATGCCGGTAAGCCTTCATTCAAACTTGGATTTACTAACCGTTCAATTCTTCGCTCAGAAACATTTGCCAATTCTGCTATGGCTAGTTTAAAAAAATCCATCGCAAAGGCAATCGGTTGTCCGTGAAAATTCCCCCCGGAAATGACTGTACCATCTTCAAATAATAGCGGATTATCTGTCGCGGCATTCATTTCGATTTCTAGCTTTTCTTTGACATAAGCTAACACTTGCCAACTTGCACCATGAATTTGTGGAATGCAACGAAGCGAATAAGGGTCTTGCGTGCGTAGTTCCCCTTGCTTTGTCATAAGCTTACTTCCTGCTAACCAATCCCGCATCCTACTCGCTACATCCATTTGCTCCACAAAACCACGTGCGGCGTGTACAGCCGGGTGAAAAGCATCTATAATCCCTCGCAACCCTTGAAGCGTCATAGCCGCAATCCACTCGCTATCATACGCTAGCTTTTCCGCCTCAATATAATTTATAACGCCCTGCGCTGTCATCGCTTGCGTGCCATTTATTAATGCTAGCCCTTCTTTCGCTCGAAGCTCAATCGGTACAAGCTGAAACTTTTCAAAAATCGCTTTTGCTGCATAACGATAACCATGATGGAATACATCACCTTCTCCAATCAGCGCCAGCACTAAATGTGAAAGCGGTGCTAGATCACCTGAGGCACCTAGCGAACCTTGCTGGAAAATAACAGGATGAACTTGCTCATTTATCATCCACTCGAGACGCTCAAGCACTTCCAGCCGAATACCTGAATAACCCTTTAACAATGCATTCAAACGTAGTACCATCATCGCGCGACTAACCACTTCTGAAAACGGCTCGCCAAACGCACAGGCATGTGAGCGGATTAAATTAAGCTGCAATCGATTTACTTCACGTTCTTCAATTTTCACATCACTCAACTTGCCAAAGCCTGTGTTAATGCCATACACCGTTTCACCCAGCTGGACAATTTTTTCTACTCGCACCCGACTTGCTATTACTTTAACTTTCGCTTCTTCTGCGATGTTAATCGAAGCACCTTCATACAAGATTGCTTTCATTTGTTTCATCGTTAACTGATTACCATTCAAGGAAATCATTTATCTTGCTCCTTCAAGTTGGATTATCCGACAACCTTCACGCCATTTTTCCACACTTGATGAACGTGATTTACACCAAACATATAATGTAGTTTTTGATAGTTTGAGACGTTCCAAACGACTAAATCTGCTTGTTTTCCTACTTCAATGGAGCCAATGATTTCTTCCAGCCCAATGGCACATGCTGCATTATAAGTGGCCGCACATAGCGCCTCAGCGGGTGTCATGCGCATTGTAATACACGCTAAGTTCATGACAAGTGGCATTGATGTTGTCGGGGAAGAACCTGGATTACAATCCGTTGATATTGCAACTGGTATGCCTAAGTCAATCATATGTCGTGCCCTTGCAGGGGGCTCCCCTAAAATTAGTGCTGTTGCTGGTAACAAGCAGGCAATGACACCGCTACCGACAAGCTTTTGAAGCCCATCATCGCTCGTTTTTAATAGGTGGTCTGCGGAAATCGCCTCTACTTTTGTAGCTAACTCCGCTCCACCATAGCATTCGATTTCATCCGCATGCACTTTTGGCATCAGTCCGTACTCTTTTCCTGCCAGTAACACACGCTCTGCCTGTTCAGCCGTAAACACACCTTTTTCTAAAAAAACATCACAAAACTTCGCCACACGAAGGCGGGCTATTTCTGGGATCATCTCTGTAATGATATAATCAACATACTCATCCTCACGCCCTGCAAATTCTTCTGGCACAACGTGAGCTCCCATAAACGTCGGAATAATGTCAATCGGATGTTTTTCATGTAAACGTTGCATAATGCGTAATTGCTTGAGCTCAGTTTCTAAGTCTAGACCGTATCCACTTTTACTCTCTAACGTCGTAACACCATGCTGTAAAAATGAATCTAAGCGAAGTGCCGTATCATTATAAATTTGCTCCTCTGACATTTCGCGTGTCTTTTTCACGGTCGCATGAATACCGCCACCGCTTTGCAAAATTTCCATATACCCTTTCCCTTTAATCCGCGCTTCGAATTCAAATTCACGAGAGCCTCCATGCACAATATGCGTATGCGGGTCAATTAATCCAGGCGTAATAATTTTTCCTGTTGCATCTATAATTTTTGCTTCATGTGCACGTGGCATACAAATCGGAATCATTTGCTGCATTGTACCGACTGCTCGAATTTTGCCATCTTCTATCCATATACTACCGCCTTCGATTACTTGCAAATCCGACATTTCTTCTTTCACGCGCGGTCCTTTTTTATGTGACGCCAATGTAATAATCTGTGCCGCATTTTGAATCCAAATTGGTTGTTTTACTTGTTGTTGCTGTTCTAATACTTGTACTACCGATTCCTTTTTCATTTCTTCAAACCCCTTTGTCCCCTTTGATACCTCTATTATCTTCTAAATAATTCTACATTTCTAGTTATATATAACTACTTCGGTTATTTATAAGTAATATAAAATTTCTATTTACTATTCAAAAATAAGTCACTAAAACATAAATACCTATATAATTACTTTCATTAGTTCATTTCACAGAAACCTATTAATATAGCAAAATAATAAATACCACGCTCAATTTTTGAAACTTTTCGAATTTTTTTGAAGTATAATTAAAGCTCAACACCAAAATATGTTCTTGATTAAAAAGAGGAGCACTTTAAAAGCACATGGAGTGAAGGGCGGCGACTCCTGCGGGATAAGCTTGAGCGGAAAGCCCCGCAGGAACGTAGTGACGAGGAGATTGAAGCCAAGCCCGCGGAAAGCGTCCGCCCGTAACGGAATGTGCGGTCAAGTACACGTTTTGGTGAAGAGTCATAATTAAATAAATCTTTATAGGAGAGATATGTATGGGTTTATTACAAGCAGGTATTGATGCAGCAACAGGCGTATTAGCAGATCAATGGCGAGAGTATTTCTACTGTGATGCTATTCCAGCTGATGTATTAATGATGAAAGCGGAGAAAAAGGGCGGTAAGCGTGGCTTTAACAGAAAAGGGAGCAATAATATCATTAGTAATGGCTCCATTATTGCCGTAAATGAAGGGCAAGCCATGATGATTGTGGAGCAAGGGAAAATTATCGAATTCTGTGCAGAAGCAGGCGAATTTTTATTTGACACGTCAACAGAGCCAAGTATTTTCTACGGCGATTTAAGTGATAACATTCAAGAAACATTTAAACAGTTAGGTAAGCGGATTACCTTTGGTGGAGAAGCACCGAAAGATCAGCGCATTTACTTTTTCAACAAAAAAGAAATTCCAGGCAATAAATACGGCACACCGAGCCCTATTCCGTTTCGTGTAATCGATCACAACATTGGCCTTGATATCGATATTTCTATTCGCTGTCACGGTGAATACTCATACAAAATTATAGACCCGATTTTATTTTATACAAATGTAGCTGGGAATGTGGAAACAGAATTCCGTCGCTCACAGATTGAAACACAATTACGTACAGAGCTATTAACCGCGCTACAACCAGCATTCGCAAAAATTTCAACAATGGGTATCCGCTACAGTGCACTACCTGGCCATACACTAGAACTCGCACAAGCATTAAACGACATTCTATCTGAAAAATGGGCAAACAGGAAAAGTTGGTGGACAATCACCCATCTCTGCAATTAAAGTAACAATTGCAGTACTTGTCACGCTAATGATTATTGCTATTATTTATGTATTCGGAGAAGGGAACTTCTTCTAAGGAATTAGAAAGGGACCGTCTAGACGGATCCTTTGCGACGAGGATGGTGGCATGTTGATGCGATCACTGTAGGAGCAATATTTCTTCAAGAAGTGAAGGGGATGTTCCGAAAAGTTTCTGGAACACCCCCTTTTTTAAAATCGCTTCATATTTCGAATCGCTTGAATCGATAATCGTACAAGTAAAATCGCGCATAAAAAGAGCCCTAAATAGGCGGCTGTATTTAAATAAATAGCATAAGCCGTATGAATAAATTGCGAAATCGCTAACAGGGCAACCGAAATAATTCCGAACGTAATGCCGACCATTAATAACACAAATTGAGCAAAGAGCTGTGTAACAAAATTGGCATTAGCCTTGTCTGAAAAAATATCATGATGCAAAATAATTTTACCACGCTCGACCTTCTTTACTAATTGGTCAATACGACGCGGAATTTTGCGCAAATTGGGGAGTAGTAAGGACATTTCCTCCTCTAATTTCCCCCATGTAACGGCTGGCTCTTTAAACGGTTGTTTGATGCTATTTTTAATATACTCATTTGAAAATAGCTTTGCTTCCTGGAAAATATCAAATGTCGGATCAATGACACGTAATGTGCCGTCTAATGTCACAATTGCGCGCAATGCTACACTGACCGACGGATAAAAATGCAAACCGAATTCACGCACAATCGAGAAAATCGAATAAATGAGCTCATCCGTTGGTACATGCTTCACATATGAAATTTTTAACAATACATGGCTAATCGCCTGCTCAATCTTTTCCCGCTCTGCTAAATCGGCATTTTCAACAAGTAATGTAATCCCATCAAATAAAACGCTCGCATCATTTTGGTAAATCCCTACTAAAAATAGTTTTAATCCTTCTTGTTGTGGTGCAGCTAAACGACCAACCGCCCCAAAATCAAGAATCGTCGTGACGCCACTTCGGTTGTCAATATACACATTCCCTGGATGTGGATCGGCATGAAAAATACCTGAAATCAGTGCCTGTTCTAAAAAGTTATAAAGGAGCGTTTCTGCAAATTTGTGTCGGTCAATCTTAAACTTCTCAAATACTTCATCCGCGCTAGCAACCGATACACCGTCAATATACTCCATAACGAGTATGTTTTCATTGCTGTACTGTGTATAAACACGCGGTACATTAACCTTCAATACAGATGTCCCCATCATATTCATAACTTGCATCATATTACGTGCTTCAATTTCAAAATTAATTTCTTCTTTTAATGCTAACGCAAAACCAATTGCCAGTTCTTTAAACCCTAAGTTTTCTGCCCATGTAGATTTTTCCGTAATCCACTTTGAAAACTCTACTAAAATCCCTAAGTCATCTTGCATAATTTCCTTTACTTCTGGACGTAGTAATTTCACAACTACTTGTTCATTTGTGTCACGTAACACAGCTGTATGTACTTGGCCAATCGAAGCGGCGGCTAAAGGCTTTTCACTAAAGTAGCTAAACACTTCATCAACTGGTGATGGTACATTTTGACGCAAAATGGCATCTACTTGCTCTTTTGACAACTGCGGTGCATTGCTCTGTAGTTTTTCGAGTTCTTCAATAAACACCGGTGAGAATAATTCTTTACGTGTCGATAACACTTGCCCAAATTTCACAAAGATGCCACCACACTGCTCTAACGTCAGTCGCAACGCAAGCGCTAATTCTCTTTCATCCTCACGATTTCGAACATATTTCATCGTCCGCGTAATCCCATTCGTCATCGCAATACGGACTACGTGGCGCAGTCGCTTTTGCCGACGCCAATAGATGAAAAGTCTCTTAAAAAAATTATTTTTTCCTTTCAAAGGGGCGCCATTTTCGTCCAATGAAATGGGATCGAATAATTCAAAAAATAAATAAAGTAACATAGAAATGAGCAGCATGCTGCCAAACCATAAAAGCGTTGCGACATTTAAGACATTTTCTATAAGCCCTTCTGTGTTTACAGGGTTATCACGTAAATACGTATACCAAAACACAAATGTTGTGAATGAAACACTTAGTACAACAGATAAGATTCGTTTTACTAGATTAACATTAAAACCAATTAATCGACCACTCACGAAAAAAATCAAGATTGATGCAATGATGACTTGCATCGTCAACTGCCAAACATCCATTCACTCACACCCTTTACTCCATCGTTACATTCACCTTTATCTCCACATTGCCTTTTAGTGCTTTACTAATCATGCACGTTTGCTCCGCCTTATGCGCAAGACGTGTGGCAATCCGTTCATTTCGTTCATTCTTTTCAGCAAGTTTTAATTGGAGGTTGTGTATAATTTGTTCGTAAGTAAAGACGCCATTTGTTACATCAACGATCCCTTCCGATGTCATATTTAACATCGCCTGAATATCAGAACGTTCGAGCATGGCCGCAAGCGAAATAAGGTAGCATGTCGCTGCCGCCCCTAATAACATCTCATCTGGATTCGTGCCAATGCCTGGACCGTTCATTTCAGGGGGAATTGAAATCGCTGTCGATAATCGTTCAGCGTGTAATGTCCCCACATCATTGCGTCCGCCTGCCCACGTTGTTTGTAATGTAAATGTATGCTGTGTCACGTGAAAACCTCTCCATTTCCCAAAATAATCTGTATATTTACTATGATAGGGACTTCAAGAAAGAATCACAAGTAATAGAAAGGGAGGTCTAAAAAGCTAAAGCTTTTCAAACCTCCTCCTTTATTCACACAATAACACTTCTCTACTAAAGTTCCCTTTTTTCACGACGGCACGGTCCACTACTTTAAATCCAGCAACCATGAGCAACTCATCCATCGGTTCCACTGTCACAAATAAAACGCGTTCGGCAATGCGACGAGCGGACGTAACAATTGACTGCAAACTAACCGAATCACTATGGGTAAACACGTTATACGGCATATCAATAATTGCGACATCATAATGCTCTAAGATCTCTTCAATCGGGCCAAGCTGCACTTCGCCTTGTAAGCCAAAATGCGCGATATTTTTTCGCGAACCTGATGTGACAAACCAATTCATATCCCGCCCCATAATCGGAATACCCATTGAGAGCGCCTCAACTAATACCGTTCCAACACCACAACACGGGTCAATTACACGCTTTCCCTCAATAACAGGCACTGCAATATTAACGAGTGCTCTTGCTACTTTTGTACTGAGTGCTGTCGAGTATTGCTGTGGGCGCTCTTGATGTGCTAGCCAAACAGCCTTCCCTTCCACAAGCTCTCCAAAGTAAAAAGTGTCATGAATCTGCACGACACCAAATATCACATCCGGTGACGTTAAATCCGGTTCCCCTTCAATCGCTAGTGCGAGCTGTCTCTCTGTCGCACGCCTTTTCGTATGTGCCCATTTAGCAGTTCCACTAAGAGCTACATCATTTAATGACACGACACGGTATGTTTTGTCCTCAAGTTGAATATCCGTCAGCTGTTTACACAGCACTTCTACACTCGCTGCCTTAAATTGAATCGCTAGCCTTGCACGTATAAACGGGCTTCGACTCGGCTCTACTTTTACAGGTGAAATGAGTACATTTTCCTCGGTGTCCGTCCCAAAAAACGCACGCATTTCCATACGGCATAGCGCCGTTTCATCTGGGCGCCAGCCGTATTTGTATAAGTATGAAACCATTATGCTTCTAACACTCCAAGCATTTTTGTCACAAAGCCGATTAATAACTCATATGCCTGTTCTAATGTTTCTTCGCCTGTAAAGCCTTCTATTGCATCTAATGCAATATTCACTTCCCACAGACCTTCATCTCCTGAGAACATGGCACTAGACGAACCTAACATCCCTTTTAAGTTATCACGTAAATACGTTTTTAATTGTTGATTCACTTTTTTTTGTAATCGTAAACCGAATAATGCCGTGTATACTTTAAACATTTCATCGAATTCTAACACAACGGCATCAATTTTAGCCTCTGTAAAATCACTTGACTGTGCATATAAAAACTCTTCTTGATGCGCTTTTAAGTAGCTAATATTTTGCTGCAAAAATGCAGCTGTTTCAACTGCTAACGTTTCCTCTGTTTCTTTGTGGCAACGCTCTAGGGCGCTCACTGTAAATGCCATAACAATCCCTCCAAATAATATTTCCATATGTAGTATAGCGCAAATTGTAACAACGATGAGAACAATTGCTGTTTCATTCGAGCTAAAATGTACGACGTGGTATAATTAGGAAAAAAGAAGAGGTGATCTGTATGCAAGCAAATAAACCGGTAACAGAAGTTTTATTGAAACATAAGGAACACCAAAGCATTCAAGAATTAGCAGAAACACTTGAAAAAATCGCGCAAAAATTACGAACAGAGGGGCAATTTATATTTGTACAAGGCACTGAGCAAGTGGTGGTAGCACCAAGTGGACAAGTGAAAGTTGAATATGAATATACGAAAAAAGGGGAAAAACACTCATTCGAGATCGAATTTGACTGGTACGAAGGGATACACCCAAAACAAAAATTATCTATGGGCATTGAATAAAAAAGAGGTAGACTTCTGATGTGTTCCTCTTCAGCTAAAAATGTAAAACAGAAACTACAAAAGGAGCGTGTTTTATATGGCAAAACTACAAGATAAAGTCATTATGATTACAGGTGGTGCTGGCGGAATCGGTCGCGGGATGGCACTAGCTATGGTAAAAGAGGGCGCAAAAGTAGTGATCGTTGACTTAAACGAAGAAGCTGGCCGTAAAACAGAGGCTGAATTACAAGCCCTTTCACCTGATTCTTCATTTATTCCATTTAATTTAACCGAGCACGATCAATTAAAAGGATTAGTAGAGCAAGTGGTGAAGAAGTACGGTAAACTAAACGTGTTAGTCAACAATGCACACGTATCAAAACAAGTTCCATTCCTAGAAACGACAAAAGAACATATGGACCTATCGTTTAACACAGGCTTCTACCCTACGTTCTATTTAATGCAAGCGGCCATTCCGCACTTAAAAGAAACGAAAGGGAATATTATTAACTTCGCTTCGGGCGCTGGTTTAAAAGGACATGCGACGCAAGGTTCCTATGCAGCAGCAAAAGAAGCGATCCGCGCCATTACGCGTGTCGCCGCAAATGAATTCGGTAAAGACGGCATTAATATTAACTTAATCTCACCTATCGCAAATTCAGAAGGTGTTCGTCAATGGGCGGAAGCACAACCAGAGTACTACAAAGAAGTGTTAAAAAGTATTCCACTTGGTCGCTTCGGTGATCCAGAAGAGGATATCGGTAAAGTAGCGGTATTCTTAGCTTCTGACGACTGCAAATACATGACAGGTCAGACATTTATGGTAGACGGCGGCTCCATTATGCTTCACTAAGCGTACTAAAAAAATCGGCAAGTTCTTCTAACGTAAGAAGACTTGCCGATTTTTAGATCGATAATGTTCTATAAAAAATGTGTTCAAGCAATGTCGTATCCACAACTGATTCAATCATCGCTTGCATGTATTCATCTTTTTCGAGACTTGCATAATCCCATTCATAGCCTTTTGTACGTGCATAAGCATGAATGAAGATACGTGTTGCACGTCCGTTCCCTTCACGGAAAGGATGCAACATATTTAGCTCTGTTTTAAAATGAGCTAAACGTTTTGCAGCCATTTCAATATCCTGCCAATCTTCTTCTACCTGTATCGCCTTAAATATTTCATCGGCCATTTGGTCAATATATTGAAACTGGCAAAACCGCGTGGTCCCTTTCGATAGTTGTACTCTACGAAACTGACCAGCAAAAGTATAAATATCTTGAAATAAATAGCGATGTAAGTCCATGAAACTACGCTTCGTAAAGTGCGAAACCTTATAAAGACCATTTTCAATTTCTAGCGCACGAATCATAAATGCATAAGCTTCTGCTCTTTCTAGCTGTTCCATCGTTTGGATGCCTAATTTATTATGAGTTAATAAGTACGATACATCTGCACCAAAATTATACTTTTCCAAGCTCTAACACTTCTTTTATCATATTTGGTGTTAGTTTTTTCCCTGCATTGACCGTTTCAATGGCCTTTAAAGCAAGTTCTTCGTTTACATGTAAATCTTCTAGGGCTAGGTTTTTTTCTACACGTTTAAATTCAAGTGAGTCTATCACAATCTTTTTCATCGTTTCGCCCCCCTATACGTTCTATTATACATGAAATGAGGGCAATTATACAGCGCCGAGCCTGCAAATAAAGCGATCAATTAGACTCATTTTAAGTGTCTTTCTACCCCGAAAATCCCCCTTCCCTTTCACACCCACCATATAAGGTTATTGTAGAACCACTCACTTTATGCCACACTTTTTTGTTGTTTCGTGCAATGAACACACCCTTCCGAAACTGATTCGAAAGGGCGGTGAGTTATAAATATTTATTACTCCATTTATCCTAGTACTGAATCACCTAGGCAATCGTTCTATTTCACGCATAAGCCAGTATGGCGATTACGACACCAATAACTGTTGCAAAAACGACATAAATAAATTTAGCAAGTATGTCTCTTGTTCCTCCAGACATATTGGTTCCTCCTATTCACAGTATGTACTCTCGATGCAATAATAGAGGTTCCACTAGCTATTGCCTAAATTCATTGGGGATATACTCCTACAAAACCGTTCAAAACAAAAATCCCGATTCTATGAAAAGAATCGAGAAGGAATTGAGTTAATCGATATATTGCTTAGCAAATAATGATAAATCCATCTGATTGATTTTAAAATCAGCGCCACTATAAATCACAAGCTCCATCTCCTGCTCTTTATCTAGCCCTATATCACCTATCCCTATGAAAGTGAGTGTTTGTCCACTTTCAAGTGCTTGATCGATGGCACTAAACTTATTTAAGTAGCTACTATTCAATCTTTCTTTCACAAAAGCCTCTGGATATGTGACCTTTAACAACTGCTCGTTATACTGAATCATCACATCAGCAACACTCCCGACTAACACAATCGAACGCACATAACCTAACACGAGACGAACTTGGCCAACATCTTTAAATGTCAGCTCATTGACAAAGCGCTTACGAATTGCCTTCCCTTTTACGTATGAATCGTCTTCTAATAAATCACCGTCATACAAAGTCATTTGCCTATATTTTTTTCGTGCTTGCTTCGCTGGCTGATTACTGCCTTTTCGGGATAACCTTGCTTCTTTTATCGCTTTGTGCTCTTCCACAGTTTCTTCAAACATTTTTGCAGCATCTCGCAAAGCATTTTGTCTACGGTTTCTACTAATTGTAATCGTTGCATCTTCAGCTAGAGCAGCACCCAGTTCTAACATGTTACGATTCACATTGTACATGCAGTCTGTACTATGATGACGTAATCGCCACGTTTTAAAATGTGCCTTCTTGCCACCACTATACGAAAGCAATGCCGGACACCCCTCCGTAGGACAATACAGCTTCCCTTTAAACCGTTTTTTATATGTCTGTTTGTTCATGTCACTTAGATGTACGATTTTCTCTAAACCATCAACTAAATATCGCCCGTTTGAAATACGCATACCATCCCTCCCCCCAAAACAAAAATCACCTACAATCTCGATGCTAAGATGTTAGGTGATTTTATGTGTGTATTCAAAAATAATAGAAACGAAACTTTCGCAACTAACAGCTACTACTAGTAAAGCTTTCTATTATTAGTTTATGCTTTACGAAGCTTGCCATGACTATTTTTACACATTTACAAGTTTTTCTGTTCCACCTCAATTTCATTCTGAAACAGATGGATAAACTCCCGATGGCTTCCTACCATTTTTTCAGGAAGCTGTATACATTTAAAGTAGCATACGTCTAACGTTTCCGCACAATCTAACTGAACGGTTCCCTCTACCTCTTTCGTTATGAAAACAGCTGTCACACAATACAATTCATCGCCATTTGGTGTTTTCATATAATAGTCTTTTCCTGAAAATACATGTAGCAATGTAATATTACGTATACGTAATCCGATTTCCTCAAATACTTCTCGTTCCGCTACTTCTTCAAAGCTTTCACCAAGGTTCATCAATCCCCCAGGTAATCCCCATTTTCCCTCAGGGCGCTTTTGCAATAATACTTCTCCATCATCATTGACAATGATGACAACTGAACCAGGTAAAATTAAAGGTTTTGTCCCAACATACTGCCTTAAATATTTATAATACTCGATTTGTTCTGACATGTTTGATCATCCTCTTCTATTGTTAAGCAAAATGAAATAGTACGATTCTTATACATCATTCAAAGGCGATCATACTATTTTATACGTTTTTTATCAAAAGGTGACAGCGAAAAAAACGCCTATATCATAACTCGTACACCCACTAGGAAAAAAGATATAATTTTGAAAATAATACACACTTAAGTGATAACGCTTCCATTACCTACTTATCAGCATTTATCGTAAGTTGAGATAATTTGTAATATGTATAATGCTATTTGGATAACCTTGAACCGCTTAATTTTTAATGTTAAGGTAATAATTGTATTTGAAATTAACCATTAATTCTAATAATTCTAAAATTAGAAAGGATGATTTGATGAAAGCCATTATTTTTGATTTCGATGGCACAATTATTGATACGGAAACAGCTTGGTATACCGTATTTAAAAATGCTTATGAGCAATACGGTGTTGAATTATCATTAGATACGTATTCACAATGCCTCGGTACGAGTCTCCACTCCTTTAATCCGTATACCTACTTAAGCACTCATCACAATATTTCAATGGATTTGGATGCATTCCGAAAAACAATCCACCAAAACCATACGGAACTCATGAAGGCAGAATCTATGAGACCTGGGATTTTAACACTTTTACAGGAAGCTAAAGCAGCCGGTTTAAAAATTGGGCTAGCTAGTAGTTCACACCGCGCATGGATTGATCAATTTATTAACTTACTAGACATTGGTGAGTACTTCGACTGCTATTGTACAGCGGATACAGTCAAACATGTAAAGCCAGATCCTGAGCTCTATTTCCAAGCATTGGAGCAATTAGGTGTTCAAGCAAACGAAGCAATCGCTATTGAGGATTCACCAAACGGAGCTCGTGCAGCAGTAGCAGCGGGACTTCATACCCTCGTTATTAAAAACACCATTACAAAACAATTAACTTTTGGCCAAGGTCACCACACAATTGAATCTTTAGCACACTATGAATTACAACAGCTTATCGATTGTTTTACGCAAAAAACGATTTAATGCACGTCTCTTGTAAAGTTTATATGTACTAAAGGAGAGTGAATAGCTTTGAAAAAGTGTAACAACACGCTTTATGGTTTAAATATCACTGCAAACACCCGTCCACAAAAGCCTCAAGCCGTGCATTTTGGGGCAGGGAATATTGGCAGAGGGTTTATCGGTCTACTTTTAACGAGGTCTGGCTATGATGTCACCTTTATCACACGTAACAAAACGAAAATCACCCAGCTTCAGCAAAGAAATGAATACCCCGTTAATATTGCCAATGAAAATAATGATCGCATACTTGTTCGAAATGTCACCGCTATTTCTTCCCAAAACAAAAACGCGATTGCCAAGCAGATTGCAAAAGCAAATCTGATTACAACCGCTGTTGGTGTAGCAAACTTATCGAGTATCGCCTCGAAAATTGCGTTAGGTATCCGCCTTAGATTGCAAACCAACGATCCAGAACCGCTGCATATTATTGCCTGTGAAAATGGTATAAATAGTAGCACAAAACTACAAACATACATCTATGAACATCTCCCAGAAGAATTACATGAAAAGGCCTCACATTTTATAGCCTTTCCCAATACCGCTGTTGATCGAATTGTTCCTACTCTACATCACGAAGATCCTCTTGAAGTAACAATTGAACCCTACTATGAATGGGTTATTGACCGTTCTGCGATGCTTGAAGGACTACCACACATAAAAGGTGTACAGTTCGTAGACTCCCTTGAAGCATTTATTGAAAGAAAATTATTTACGGTCAATACAGGGCATTGCTCCATCGCCTATTTAGGTTACCTAAATGGTTATTCGACGATTCAAGAAGTGATGACGGACCCTCAATTAGCAACAGATATAAAAAAAGTCATGCAAGAAACTGGTAATATGTTAGTTGAAAAACATGATTTCGATGAAACAGAACATACACGATACATCCATAAAACATTGAATCGCTTTGCCAACCCCTATCTGTCCGATGAAATCGTTCGTATTGGCAGATCACCCATTCGCAAATTATCCATTAATGATCGATTAGTTCGTCCAACGATACTAACATATAATTTAGGCTTAGATGTTTCGAATCTGACTAACACACTAGCGGCCGCCTTACTATACGACCATGATGAAGACCCTGAAGCCGTTGAATTAAAAAAGGCTATACAAAAGCACACGATCCATGACGTCATCGCAAAATACTTAGGGATACCACGAGCTCATCCGCTTCATCAAAAGGTCGCTCAAAAATATCGTGAATTTAAACAAAAATATGCGCTTATGCCCAATATTTAATCAATAAAATACCAGGTACCTTTGTGTTGCAATGTGACAACATCTTAAAGCAAGACGTTCACTCAACATCACATCAGGTACCTGGCATCCTACATATTCTTAATTGAGTATTCTAATTTTGACAGTTTTAACGCCCCACGCTACAGCATTTTCATAAGTTGGAATAAAGACATCGATTTTCTTCCCTTTAATCGCACCGCCTGTATCACCCGCAATCGCTTCCCCGTAGCCTTCTACCCAAACCTTTGTCCCAAGTGGAATCACTCGTGGGTCTACAGCAATTACTTTTTGATTTGGATTAGCACGCAAATCAATACCGTAAGCGGTTGTGCCAGAACACCCTTTACAATAAGCCGTATACGCTGTTGCTGTAACCGTCATTTCTTTGCTCGTCTGTTCTACTGGCGGTTCTGCTACTACTTCCTCTTTAGGCTGCTGAACGACCGGCTGAGAAACAGCTGGTGGCGTAGGAACAGCGGTAGGAATCGTAGTCGGAACAGTTGCTACTACTTTTTTCTGCTCGTTTAAATCCTTTACTTCTTCCCCATACATTTTTAATTCATCGCCAGGATAAATTACATAATTCGTGAGATCATTCCAACTCATGAGTGTTTCAAGTGGAATATCATGATTTACAGCAATGCGATATAAATTATCTCCTTCTGCCACTGTATAAATTTCTGCCTCTAGTTGATTATCTAAACTGACCACTTCCTCTAAAGCATCCCACGCACGAATATCTATACGCTCATAAGAATGAAGGTTTACAGGGAAATGTGACGTTGCGTATACTGCAGAAGCTGACGCAAATACAATAAAAGCACTAATTAAACAGGCTCTAATTTTAAGCATAGTGCCCCTCCTTTGTAGAAATTTGTTGCTCCCTAACCAACTTTACCCATATAGTCAAAAAATAAACATTTTTTTGAAAATAAAAAAAATACCCTTCCAAATTCACGAAGGTGTGGGTTGGAAAGGTGGCGTTCACAAAAGCTTTTTTCTACCAAAAGAGCGCAGTCTCATTCGTTATGCTCTAGCGATTAGTCAAGCGCAAATAGTATTCATTATTGCATCCAAAGCATTTACACTAAACCTTTTTCATCTTCTATGTATTTAACCTAAATTTAAACTTCTGCCCCTATACTTTGGATAAGATATGTCCCGAACAATATGATGAAAAGGAGATTTTATTATGAAAAAGTTATTGCTAGGTGACCCATTATCAATGGGGCTATTATTTACTTCAGTAAATCAGCCATCTGCACAGTCTATTGAAGGTATTAGTCCAATCGATCTTTCATCTATGGACCTTGAAACAGCTTTAATGATGGTACAACAACAGCGAGCTAACTCGTTAGGGTCACAGTTAACAAATCAAGTTCAAGTAGTGAATCAAAGAAATGAGCAAATTACTGAACTAAACAGTCAACTTTCAGAATTAAATCAAAAGTTAAAGGAGACAACTGAAGAAAGCGAAAAGGCAACAATACAATCACAAATTACCGAACTAAAATCAAGCATTGATCAACTTAATAATTATTATCAAATGGACATGCTACGTCTTCAAAGTATGACCAACAGAAGAAATGAAGCATTTGATGTGATGACTAACTTCATCAAAAAAATGCAAGATAGCCGTTCCTCTATTATTGATAATATGCGTTAAACAAAAAAGCTGCCCTCAAAAAATCGTTCAACGGTCTTTTGGGGCAGCTTCTTTTTATGTATAAAACGTATCATCGGCACATTTCCGAACAGTTATTTCTATTCTATATAAAGTAGCACTACTTTTACCGTAGCACACTATAAACATAGAAGCGCAGAGGCTAAAACATACGAGTCACAAAGAAAGCTCCTTCGCTTTATAATTTAACTGCTATTAAGTAGTTTGTCTCTTTAAAGGATGATGTCACTTTGATACGACCATCATAGAAGAAATATTTTTTAGTAGGTATTTATTAAGGGGGTGTTCCGAAAGTTTTTACTTTCGGAACACCCCCTTTTGATAAACAACAATATTTTACTTATGCACCTTTACGAGCTTTTGCTTGCTCTGCTGCTGCTGTAAAGACTACGTCAGAAGATGAGTTTAAGGCTGTTTCACAAGAATCTTGAATGACCCCGATGATAAAGCCAATTGCGACAACTTGCATTGCCACATCAGCTGATATACCAAATAAGCTACATGCAATCGGGATTAATAAAAGCGACCCACCTGCTACACCAGAAGCACCTGCTGCTGATACAGCTGATACAACCGATAAAATGACAGCAGTAACAAAGTCTACTTCAACTCCTAGTGTATGAGCTGCTGCAAGTGTCAAGACAGAAATAGTTACAGCTGCCCCTCCCATATTAATCGTCGCACCTAGAGGGATCGATACAGAGTATGTGTCTTCATCTAAACCTAACTTTTCACAAAGCTTCATATTAATTGGAATATTCGCTGCTGAACTGCGTGTGAAGAAGGCTGTCATCCCACTCTCTTTTAAACTTGTTAAAACGAGAGGATATGGGTTTTTTCTTGTATAAACAAATACTAATAATGGATTTACAACAAGCGCAATCACCAGCATCGAGCCAACGAGCACTAATAATAGATGTCCGTACTCGCCTAAAGCTGAAAGTCCATTTGACGCAATCGCATCAAAAACTAACCCCATAATCCCGAATGGCGCTAAGCTAATGACCCATTGGACAACTGTTGAAATCGCATCTGAAATATTCGATAAGCTTTCTTTCGTTGAAGCACTTGCTTTTTTCAGCGCAATTCCTAACACAAGAGCCCATGCTAAAATACCAATGTAATTACCATTCATCAGCGCTGTTACAGGATTGGACACGATATTAAATAATAACGTCTGCAATACTTCACCAATGCCACTTGGAGGTGCCACATCTTGTGCCGCATCCTTTAGTGTTAATGTCGTTGGAAACATAAAGCTTGCTACTACTGCTACAAATCCCGCTAAAAATGTACCCACGGCATATAAAACTACAATCGATTTCATATTTGTTTTGTTGTCGCTCTTTTGTCCTGCAATAGCATTGATTACTAAGAAAAATACTAGTACAGGTGCAACAGCCTTTAACGCACTTACAAATAATGAACCGACCATTGAAATACCGCTTGCCGCCTCTGGAGCGACTAAAGCTAACACTAAGCCAACAATAATACCGAAAATAATTCGATTTACTAGATTAATCTGATTCCATCTTGCAAATAAATGTTTCATCTATTTCCTCCGACCGCATCTAAATTGTACTCTCTATGCGGATGTTTGTTTTTCTACAAAGTACATATTAACATATTATTTTTGAATTTCGTAAAAAATTTAATAAAAATAATGATTTTTTGTTTTTTTTAAGCAATCTCACACACAAAAAACCCCCAAATGTCGAACAATTGACTATATAGAACAATCTTCATCAGTACAATCGTTAAACTATTATGTCCTCATTTCTACAAAAAAATCCAAATCTTCACATCGTCAAAATATTGTTAGAATACTCATTTTTTTATCGTTTTTATATACTTTTCTGTAAAATAGTCTCTCTTTTCCCTCATGTTGAACCTCTAATTTAATAGTTTGATTATTACGAAAATAACGCTGTGTCATAAAAATGACATAAATAAACGTGATGCTGAAAAGCTCGAAAATGTCGATTAATGTCGATTAACACACGGTTTTTCCTATCCAACCTGCCCTATGGAACTTTCATCCATTATGACTCTATAGTTCTACCATCCAAAATCGCATATTATTTTTTTGACTATAGCTTAATATTCTAATAAAATTTCTAAGCAGTCAGAGGTAATTATCATTATAAATATCAAAAGTTCTATCTGACATAATGAACCATTAGATGCGATGGTGATGGATTCTATTTTAGGCAATTAGCTGTCAATTAACTGCTATACAGTAATGAACGATTTAGACAGACACCTTACAGAAATAGAAAACTTTACAGAGCGATTCGATTGCACTAATAGACGTACCGAATCATCATCCATCACGTTTGATTTTATATCACCGTTTACCTCAGACATGCTGTATATACCTATTGCTACTTGTTTTCACTATCTCTAACGTGCAAATAGGTAAATACGACATCTTTAATTAGCTGTATCTAATTGAAAGGAGTCTAACTATGAAAGTGAATATGAAAGGGACTTTACTAGCATCAATAGTCTTTGGCACTCTGCTTCTTGGTGGATGTAATCCCTTATTAGTGCTTGACCCTAAAGGTCCTCAAGCAGAAGTACAAGCAAATGACACAATGATGTTAATTTTTCTGATGTCTGGCATTGTGCTTGTTGTACTTGCATTGCTGGTATTTATGTTATTTAAATACCGCGCTTCGAAACAAAGTCCTGACTACGAGCCGCCACATATCCATGGTCACTGGCTAGTAGAAACAATTTGTATCGGGGTTCCAATTCTAATCGTTCTGTTCTTATCTTTTAGAACGGTAGAAAGTAACTATTTAGTAGAAAGTGCTCCAGAACAATATAAAGATGAAGAGCCGTTAGTGATTTATGCATCTTCTTCTGATTGGAAATGGCACTTTAGCTACCCAGAACAAGGAATTGAAACGGTCAACTATCTATATATTCCAGCAAACCGCAACATTGAGTTCAAGTTATACTCTTACGGACCAATTACAAGTTTCTGGATTCCACAGCTAGGCGGTCAGAAATATGCGATGGCTGACATGGTAACAACGCTTCACTTAGCTGCAGATGTGGAAGGCGAGTTTTGGGGTCGTAACGCGAACTTCGCGGGTAAGGGAACAGCTGAACAAACATTTGATGTAACAGCAATGTCTCAAAAAGACTTTGATGAGTGGGTAGAAGAAGTACATGAAACTGCTGAACCACTAACAGAGGAAAAATTCGAAGAGCTACTGGAGCCTGGTCACCTTGGTCGTTCAACTTATACAGGTACACACCTTGATTTCTCACCAGCACCAGAGCATAATCACGGCAAATCAGATTCTGTAAATGCCGACCATAGCGAACATGCAGGTCATGAAGAATAAGACACTGGACATGAAAATCATTCTTCTCATTAATGATGTAAACTAAAAAGACGGTACTAGTCTGAAAGGAGTTACAACAATATGGAATTTTTTGAGCGCTTTATGATACCACATCCAAGCTTTTTAATTTACGTGTCAATGGTATTAATTGTGCTTGTATCGATTGCATTAGTCGCGGTGATCACATACTTCAAGCTATGGGGTTACTTATGGCGTGAATGGATTACGACGGTTGACCATAAAAAAATCGGTATAATGTACTTACTAGTAGCACTCTTAATGTTATTCCGTGGTGGCGTTGATGCGGTCATGCTACGCTTACAGCTAGCTGTTCCGGATAACACATTTTTAGACGCACAACACTATAATGAAGTATTTACAACACACGGGGTAGTCATGATCCTATTCATGGCAATGCCGTTCATTACATTCTTCTTTAACTATTTAGTACCTTTACAAATTGGGGCGCGTGACGTTGCGTTCCCACGCTTAAATAACTTAAGCTTCTGGCTCTTCTTTATGGGGGCAATGCTATTCAACCTTTCATTCGTTGTTGGGGGATCTCCTGACGCGGGTTGGACTTCATACTTCCCATTAGCAGATAACGAGTTCAGTACTTCAGTTGGTACGAACTACTATATGATTGCGATCCAAATTGCAGGGCTTGGTACGTTAATTACAGGTATTAACTTTATTACAACAATCATGAAAATGCGTGCACCAGGTATGACATTATTCAAAATGCCAATGTTCACTTGGTCAGCATTAATTGCCAACTTAATCGTTGTATTTGCTTTCCCAGTTCTAACTGTAGCGTTAGCAATGGGTGCGATGGACCGTCTATTCGATACGCAGTTCTTCGCGATCGGCAACGGTGGTATGGATATGTTATGGGCCAACCTATTCTGGGTTTGGGGTCACCCTGAAGTATATATCTTAATTTTACCAGCATTCGGTATTTTCTCAGAGGTTATTTCGACATTTGCACGTCGTAACCTTTACGGCTATAACTCAATGGTATGGTCGATGATTATTATTTCTGTGTTTGCATTCACAGTATGGACGCACCACTTCTTTACAATGGGTCAAGGTGCTTTCACAAACTCGATCTTCTCGATCACAACAATGGCGATTGCGATCCCAACAGGGGTTAAAATCTTCAACTGGCTGTTTACGCTTTATAAAGGGAAAATTGAATTTACAACACCGATGTTGTATGCTGTTCACTTTATCCCGTTATTCACGCTTGGTGGTGTAACAGGGGTTATGCTTGCAATGTCTGCAGCTGACTACCAATACCACAATACAATGTTCTTAGTTGCCCACTTCCATAACGTAATCATCCCTGGTGTTGTTTACGCGATGTTAGCTGGTTTAACATTCTACTGGCCAAAAATGTTTGGTTTCATGCTGAATGAAAAAATCGGTAAAGCAACGGTTTGGGTAATGTCGACTGGTTTCGTCCTAGCGTTCATCCCAATGTATATCACTGGTTTAGACGGACAAGCTCGTCGTATGTACACTTATTCAGAATCAACTGGCTTTAGCGCTTTAAACATGGTGTCATTCGTTGGTGCAGGAATTATGACTGTATCATTCATCATGTTAGTTTGGAACATTTGGTATAGCTTTAAAAACTCTCCACGCAACATCGGTTCAGACCCATGGAATGCACGTGGCTTAGAGTGGGCAACTCATACACCAGTTCCAAATTACAACTTTGCAATTACACCTGATATCTCAGACAGCACTTCTGAAGCATTCTGGGATATGAAGAAAAAAGGTACGAAAATTTTCAAAGGCAATATTGAAAAAATTCATATGCCAAATAACTCTGGTGGTCCATTCATTATGAGTTGTGGATTCTTCCTAGGAGGATTCTCATTAATCTTTAGTATGTGGATTCCAGCGATTATCGGTTTAATCGTGATTCTTGCAGGTATGGCACATCGTTCATTCGAAAAAGATCACGGTTACTACATTTCTGCTGAAGAAGTAAAGGCAACAGAAAGTCAATATGAAAAGCGAGGTGCGAAATAATGGCTAAAGTAGATCACTCACGCCCGCTAGAGTATAGTACAGAGGAAAATAACCTAAAAATCTTTGGTTTCTGGGTATTCCTTGGTGCGGAGATTATGCTGTTTGGAACATTATTCGCCGCGTACTTTACATTAGTAGACCGTACAGGTAGCGGTCCTGCCGGTGCTGAGATTTTTGAAATCGGTCCAGTCCTAGCTGAAACATTTATTCTTTTAGCAAGTAGTTTTACAATTGGTCTTGCGATCCATGCGATGCGTTTAGGCAGTAAAAAAGCAACACTTTCATTTATGGCTGTAACTCTACTATTAGGTTTAGCATTCTTAAGTGTTGAAATCTATGAATTTACACACTATGCACATATTGGCGCTGGTATTACTGTAAGTGCCTTCACGTCGATCCTATTAACGACTTTAGGAACACACGGTCTGCACGTAACAGTCGGTTTCTTCTGGGGATTATTTATAATGATTCAAATTTGGAAACGTGGTTTAAACCCAGAAACAGCGAACAAGTCTTTCATCTTCTCGCTATACTGGCACTTCCTAGATGTTGTGTGGATTTTCATCTTCAGTTTCATTTACTTGAAAGGAATGATGTAATATGGCAAAATTCTTTCCAATCGGTCAAGTAATGGGATTTGTATTCTCTTTAGTTTTAACTGTAGTTGCACTGCTTGTTTACTTCATGGACATGTCCATGACAACAGGGATTACAGTACTATTAGTTACAGCATTCCTACAAGCTGGCCTGCAATTTATGATTTTCATGCACGCTGGTGAAACAGAAGATAAGTGGTCAATTTACTCAAACATCGTATATGGCTTTGCAATGGTCATTATTACAATCTTAGGTACTCTACTCATCCTTCTTTGGGATATGTAATATAAAAGGTGCATCTTATAGGCTTGGGAACGTAATCATCGCCTCTGCGACTTTTACGGTAATAAAATGCATATAAATAAAAGCGAATGAATCTAATCGATTCATTCGTTTTTTTATTTGGTGCTTGTATTTTAACGATGTGAACTAGTTCCTACCGTAGCTATGCGAAATATGGCGTTTCTATTTCCACAAAAATGTTCCTAAACCGCCTATCGATTTAGGAACATTTTGATTTAAAATAATATCATCGCAACCGGTGTCACTAAAATTAATGTTAGCACAACACGTACAAACCAAGTGAATATTAAATGTGGAATACTAACTTTGATTTCTGTTGATAAAATACATGGAATCATCGCTGAGAAGAATAAAATAGCCGATACTGAAACGACCGCTACAACAAAGCGTGTAAATTCCATCGAACCAGCTGCAATTAGTGCTGGTAAGAAAATTTCAGAAACTGATAATGCCGCTGCCTTTGCCGTTAACATAGGCTCTGGCATTTGCAACGCCCACGTAAACGGATAGAAGATTAATCCAATCACATCGAATACAGGTGTATAAAGCGCAAGTAGCATCCCAAGTAAACCAACGGACATAATGGTCGGTAAAATATTCATGACCATACGTAAACCATCACGTAAGTTAATCCAAATATTTTGCGGCAATGCTGGTGTTGTATTGACTACTTCCATTGCTTCAGCCCACGCATGTTTAAAACGTTCTTTTTTAATCATTTTTTCTGGTTGTGGTGTAGCACCTGGTGCACACTCATTGGGAATTCTACTAATCGGTGGAATACGTGTTGTAATAGCTGTTACAGTAAATGTAATGATTAAAGACACCCAAAAATAAGTTAACCACATATCCATTAATTCTAATGTTTTAGCAATAACAACCATGAACGTAACAGATACTGTTGAGAAACCAGTTACAATAATAGCTGCTTCACGCTTCGTATATTTCCCCTCTAAATAAATACGATTTGTGATTAAAATACCAAGTGAGTAGCTTCCTACGAATGATGCTACAGCATCAATGGCCGAACGTCCTGGTGTTTTAAATAACGGACGCATAATTGGTTGCATAAATACCCCGATAAATTCTAATAAACCGTACCCTACTAAGAAGGCTAAAAATACCCCTCCAATTGGGACAAGTAATGATACCGGTTTAATTAACTTTTCATATAAATATGGTCCTAAATCTGGCTCAAATAACCAAGCAGGTCCAAAACCGAAAACTAACATTATCCCAGCAACAGCACCAATTACTTTGAACACTGATAAGATCATATCTGTCATTGATTTGTTCCAGGTTTTTTCATAAAACGGTAAAGCTGCTCCTAATAACAAAATAATAAGCGCAAAATACGTTACAAATGTCGGCACTGAATTACGAATATACGTCACAATATGGTCTAATAAGATAGATGATACTCCATTAATTTCAAATGGAATAAAGAATGCTAATATCCCTATTAAGCTAAACCCCAAAAACTTAAATATGCCGAGTGATGTCGTTTTTACTTCCGGTACTTTCGAATCTGAAATTGATTCAAAGTGTTCCTCCCTTGTTACATTCGTCATAATACTCCCCCTTTGCTAAATCATTCCCCTTGTGTAAAAAATAGATGAAAACAACTCTATTTTTAGAAAATTTTAATAATAGTTTATTTTCCATACAAGTGGACATTTTATCGAAAAAACTCACTTTTGTAAGTTTTAATCCCCTTTGTGCACATTTTATCTCATTTAATCTTTAAAAAATCCACAAATACATATTTTTTTTACGCTAGTAACAAATATTTCTATATATGACAATAAAGAAAATCATCAAAGGGGGCATATCAAACATGGCAAAAGCACTTGAGGGGATTACTATTCTAGATTTTAGCAGGGTACTTGCAGGACCATATTGTACAATGCTTTTAGCAGATTTGGGTGCAGAAGTAATTAAAGTGGAGTTACCTGGCTTCGGGGATGATACACGCCATTTTGGTCCGTATGTAAATGGCGAAAGTGCTTATTTTGCTCTTGTGAATCGAGGGAAAAAAAGTATCGAACTGGATCTAAAAAACCCTGAACATATTGACTTAATTAAAGAAATGGTTCGTGATGTAGATGTCGTTGTTGAAAATTTCCGTCCTGGTGTTATCCAAAAACTCGGACTAGATTACGAAACTTTAAAAGCAATCAATCCCGGTCTTGTTTATACGTCTATTTCTGGATTCGGACAAAATACATCATTGTCACACCGCCCTGCTTATGATTTAGTCGCACAGGCGATTGGTGGTATGGCAAGTATTACAGGTTATCCTGATTCACCCCCAACACGTACAGGAAACTCACTAGGAGATATGAGTGCTGCTTTATATGCGGCTTACGGTACAATGGTCGCCCTATTCCATAAACAACGTACAGGTGTCGGACAGTTTGTTGATATTTCGATGGTGGATAGTATTTTTGCCATGCTTGAAACAAATGTACTTCGCTACACAATTAACAAGGAAGTGCCAGAACGTATCGGTAGTCGCCATCCAATTAGTACACCATTTGATATTTTTAAAACAAAAGAAGGTTATTTAGTTATTGCTATTGCCAATAATCGTCTATTTGAAAAATTTTGTGAAGCGATTCAAATGCCAGAACTTTCAAAAGATGAACGTTTTATAACAGATGAACTACGCACAGAAAACGAAACACAATTAAAAGAAATTATTGAATCATGGCTAGCTAACTATAGCTCCATTGAGGCAGAGCAAATTTTAGAACAATCTGGTATCCCTGCTTCACGTATTAATACGATTAAAGATATTGCAGAAGACCCTTTAATCGCTGAGCGCGATATGCTCATTGATGTAGAACATCCAATCGCTGGCACAATGCGTATTACTGGGAACCCAGTAAAACTATCTGAAACACCTGCTCAGATTAACAAAACAATCCCTGTCTTAGGCGTAAACAACGAAGAAATTTTCTCAAAATACAAAAAACTAGTATAATGAAAAGGTGGAATAGACTATGAACTTTAATTACACAGATGAACAACTTGAAATCCGCAAAATGGTAAGAGCTTTCAGCAATGAAGTATTACAAGAAAAAGCAGAGGAATTAGATCGCGAAAACCGCTTCCCGACTGAAACCATTCCAATGCTTGCTGAAATGGGTTTAATGGGGATCGCCTACCCTGAAGTGTACGGTGGTGTAGGTGCAGACTCTATTACAGAAGCTATCGCTGTTGAAGAAATCACAGCAGCCTGCGCAGCAACAGGCTCTATTTTAACAGCGCACTATTTAGGGATTGATGGCTTGTTTTTAGCTGCAAGTGAAGAACAAAAGAAAAAATATTTAACACCAGGCTGTACAGGTGAAAAGTTATTTGCATTTGGTTTAACAGAACCAAGCGGTGGTACAGATGTTGGTGCCATGCGTACAACAGCAAAATTAGATGGTGACCACTATGTACTAAACGGCCAAAAGGTGTTCATCACAAATGGGGCTTATGCAGATATTATTGTTGTCTATGCCAAAACAGACACAGCCGCAGGAACGAAAGGCATTAGTGCATTTATTGTAGAAAAAGGCACAGAAGGATTAATTTACGGTGCTGGCGATGATAAAATGGGAATTCGCGGTGCCCGCACGGACGAGATCATTTTCGAAAACTGCCGCATTCCAAAAGAAAATTTAGTTGGGCAAGAAGGAGACGGCTTCAAAATTGCGATGCAAGTTGTTGACCGTGGACGTATCGGTATTGCTGCAATGGCAGTCGGTTTAGCACAAAGAGCGCTTGATGAAGCTGTAAAATATTCCAAAGAGCGTATCGCCTTCAACAATGAAATTTCAAAATATCAAGGGATCCAGTGGATGCTTGCTGAGATGGAAACAGATATACAAGTAGGACGTATTTATACATACTACACAGCAAGCTTAAAGGATCAGGAAGGCTATCGTATTTCAAAAGAAGCTGCTATATCAAAGCTCTTCACATCAGAAGCATCCAATCGAGTCGTTAATAAGGCTGTACAAATTCACGGTGGTTATGGCTACATGAAAGAATACCCGGTTGAGCGTTTATACCGTGACCAACGTATTCTTGAAATTTTCGAAGGTACATCACAAGTACAGAAAATGGTTATTTCAGGCCATTTATTAAAATAAATTAAATTGGGGGATTTTTATGGTGCAACGCGAAAAGTTTGAACGGGACGAATGGATTCAACAAACACTTTACGAGCTGCTCACACACTATAAAAATACCCCTTTTTTGTGTGAACAGCTGCTTAGACAAACGAATTATAGCGATACTTTACAAAGCATGACACAACTAAAAAGCGATGAAACTGCGATTATTCAATCTGGAAAACCAATTGGTAAATTTCACACAAATCATCATGCACCACGGTTAATTACAGTGAATAATATGCTAGTACCCAACTGGACAACTCTCGATATATTTGACCAGTTACAACAAAAAAATCTTGTGCTCGAACACGAAAGCTATGTAGCACATCTTACATACTTTAGCCACTATTCGGTGCTCTATACAACGTATTTAATGATGAAAGAGATGCTCTTTCAAAAAAACATTATAAGAGCATTTGGCAATGAGTGGATTTTAAGCTCTGGACTCGGTGTTTTAAGTAGCGCAACCGTTGATGCCGCATTTTTATTGCAAACACCTATTTTAATTGTTGCCCGAAATGAGCTACGTGCCAAACAATTACTCGCAAAAGGTTCCATTCACCATATTGTATATGATGCAGAAATGGCACTTCATCATATTCAACAAGCTCTTACATCAAAACAATATATCGCTGTTGTATTGATTGGTGACGTAACAGAACAATATGAACAGCTAGCAAACCGTGGTGCACGTCCTACACTACTCATTGACCAAACACCGCTTAACCGCCAGTCTTTCTATACTAACGTGACAGATGAACAAATCCAAAAGATGATGCAGGCTATTCTGCAATTTATACAAAGAGAGACAACCGTAATGGATTTTGGCAATGGTCTTAGCCAATTAATAAAAGCGTATACAAATCAAAAAATCGAAACGACTATGCAACATTTTTTACGACCTCTTTTGCTTGAAGGAAAAGAACATATTCACTTCATGTATTTATCCGATGATAAGCAAGAAATTGCATACATTCATAAAGTACTCAATGAACAAATAGAACAAGCATCATTAAAGCACTGGCTACAGATTTCTCAGCAACACTGTCAGCACGAGCAATTTTATATACGTGATCTTTGGCTATCAGAAAAAGAAACAATTGCTGTTGCTATAGTATTAAATCAATTAATAGAAGAACAACATTTATCCGCTCCTCTCGTCATGTCAAAAGGACTATATAATACATCGACTGCTGTTGCACCTAAATTTGAAACTGAAAATTTAAAAGATAATAGTGACACAATTGCTGATTGGCTATTTTTACAAGCATTACTTAGCACAAGTAGCGGTGCTAGCTGGATAACGATTGCACAGCATACCCCTACTATGCCAAGTATTCATACATTATCTTCCCTCGTATTAGATGGGCAAATTGAAACCGAAAAAAGAATTCATCGTTTCTTCCACAATCAAGCACGTTTCACATTGTTACGACATGCCTATGCAGGCTATTCAAAATCTGTGGCACAAGTAACAACAGATTAGGAGGTGAAGTTATGGAAACCATTCGCGTACCTATTGGACAAGAGCGGCAATGCCAAAATGATGAAATCGAAGGTCTTTATCGGATGTTTTTAAACTGTTTAGATCCACGTGTTGCAGAAAATAGCCCTGAATTTATCGTTTACGGTGGAATGGGCAAAGCAACAAAAAATAACGAAACATTTCAAGAAACACTACATTATTTAAAAACTTTACAGCCTGATGAAACATTGCTGATTCAATCCGGGCAGCCCGTAGCGATTATGCAAACATTTGAAAGTGCTCCGCGCGTGCTCATTACAGCTGCTATGCTTGCTCCGGATACTGCAAATATGCAACACTTTAATTATTTATGTGATAAAGACTTAACGATGTATGGACAAGCTACAGCAGCATCATGGTCATATATTGGTGTACAAGGTATTTTGCAAACAACCTTTGAGACATTTCATGAAATCGGGGCACGTTATTTCCAACATTCACTTGCTGGTAAAATTGTTTTAAGCTCTGGACTCGGTGGCATGGGGAGCGCGCAACCTATTTCTGTTACGATGAATGGCGGGGTTTCAATTATTGTCGAAATAGATGAAAACAAAATTAACCGCGGCTTATTAAATAACTACTGTGATGTAAAGGTGGATAATTTAAAAGAAGCAATCACCTTAGCAAAAGAAGCTGCTCATCAAAAAATGCCTTATGCCATTGCCCTAGTTGGCAATGCCATTGATGTCTATAAAGAATGCTTGGACTTAGGTTTTGTTCCTAATATTGTCACAGATCAAACAGCAACCCATGATTTATTAAATGGGTTGATTCCACAAGGCTTGTCATTTGAGCAAGCTACGTATTTGCGAACAAAAAAACCAAAAGAGTACCTCAAGTTCGCTAAACGCTCCGTTGTTGAACAAGTCAAATCAATGTTGCAATTTCAAGAAAAAGGTGCAATTGTTTTTGACTATGGAAATAATATTCGAGCAGAAGCTTTTAGTAATGGGTTGATGGAAGCCTTTTCTTTTCCAGTTTTCACAAAAGAATATATTCGACCATTTTATTTTGAAGGGCGTGGTCCTTGCCGTTGGATTGCTTTATCAGGCAACCCCAATGATATTTATATTATTGATAATATTTTGCTTAATCGATTCTCAAACAACGATCGGTTAACGCGTTGGATTCAATATGCCCAAGAAAAGCTCAGTTTTCATGGTTTACCTGCTCGAACTTGTTGGTTAAACTACGAGGAACGTATTTTAGTAGGAGAAATTTTACATGAGCTCGTCAAAAATAAAATTTTATCAGGACCTATTGTGATGACACGGGACCATTCTGAAGGAAGTACAATTGCTGCTCCTCACCGTGAAACAGAAAGCATGCTAGATGGCAGTGATATGATAGCTGATTGGCCGATTTTAACAGCCTTATTAAATACAAGCTGTGGTGCCTCTTTAGTTTCGATACAACACGGTGCTGGTGTCGGAATTGGCAAATCTATTCATACAGGAATGTCTATTGTCGTAGATGGTACAGAAAATTCCCATCAAAAACTTACAAAAGTTCTTGAAATTGACCCTGCCATGAATATTATTCGTCATGCAGATGCTCAGTATGAAAAAGCACAGCAAATGCTTGAAAAGCTAAAAAAATACAAATTTTAATATGTGTGAGGTGGTTTAATGGTCAAGCAGATTATTGTCGTCGCAAATGCAGATGTACGAAAAGATATTCATTTCCCAAATCTTTGCTACATTCGACAAGAGTATATCACCTTTGATGATTTTTTTTCCACTTCATCCAGAGAAAGTATCTTTATCATAGACATGCGCGATATGGATGACCCGCTATTTTCTCTACCCGCTCAAGATAATATATATATCGCGTTTGATGATGTGATTTCTTTAACAAAATATCGGCAATTTATGCACCTTGGCTTTCGTGAGGCTTTTGAAATGCACGAAATGTCACTACTGCACCAATATATTGAAACAATTGTGCATGATTCTTTCCAAGCGTTAAATAAACCATCTATTCGTTTAGATGAACAACATATCGCCTATATGAAATTTAGCCTGGCATATGATCTCATATACGGTAATATCAAAAACATTAAGAGTATTTGGGATCGTTATAGTTTAACGGGGAGTATACAACTTCCTAATATTGTACTCCTTGTACATATTGATGATTTCGCTAAAATGGTCGAACGTAAAAGTGAACAATGGGAATACACCATTCGTAAACATGTAATGGATACTATTGATCAATTTTTTACAGAACAAAAATTAGAAACTATTACCGTCACAACAGGGGCAGATAAAATTGCTATTTTATACTCCGCCAATGTACAAGCATACGAATACGAATACTTTGTTGAAATGAAGGAACTTGCAACAAAGCTACGTCAATATGTTTTTGATCAAACACAGTATTCCTTAACGATTGGTATTAGTAATTATTATAGTGATGTACGCAACTTACATATGGCCTATGAAGAAGCCTTTTTAGCCCAAGAACAAAAATTTTACGAAGGGAAACAAAGTATCGTCCATATTAGCGAGATTCAACAAACTTATAGTACTTCCAAGTTAATTTTTGACTTAGATGTCTCCATTCTTTGCAATAAATTAATTATTGGTGATATAGAAGGCATTCAAGATGAGTACAGCATACTCGAAAAAAAGCTATTTACGAAATCCACTATACAACCAAATTTATTTAAGATTGTTATTTCTAATATTGTAGTGACCCTATGTCGTGCCACGATGGAAGGCGGTGTGGATTCTTTAGAAATAATCAAGCTATACAATGAAATCGAAAAAGAATTACCAAAGCTCGAAAATATTGCTGAAATTCAACAATGGATGAGGCATATCATTCACTTTTTAATACAAGCGCTCTCGAAAGCGCATAGCTCTAAAACATCCGGTTCGATCAATCGTGCCATTCAATTTATCGAAAAAAACTATTGCCATGGCATTACGTTAGAAGAAGTAGCTGAAACCGTCCAACTAACGCCGAACTATTTTAGCAACGCATTTAAAAAAGTAACGAAGCAGTCTTTTATCGAGTATATTACCAATTTACGCATTCAGCGCGCTAAAGAGCTACTACTTAAATTGAGTCTATCTATTTCCGACATTAGCAATCAAATCGGATACTATGATTCTCGTTATTTTAGTCGTGTATTTAAAAATATAGTTGGCAAAACCCCTTCTCAGTACCGCAATATGATGCTAAAAAATGAAAAAGTATAACAAAAAGCACGCACATTAGTAAACTTCTACCGATGTGCGTGCTTCTTTATAAACTATTTACCTTTATGCTGATGGCGATATTTTAATGGTGTATCATTAAAATATTGTTTAAACACTTTAATAAAATAATTAACATCTTCAAATCCACATGATACAGCAATTTCTGACACAGGCATATCCGTTGTCAACAGTAGCTTACTTGCCTGCTGAATGCGATAATTTGATAAATATTTCTTCAAATGTAGCCCCTGCTTTTTCGTAAAAAGAGAACTTAAATAATTGGCATTAATGCCAATGTCACGCGCCATTTGCTGTAAGTTAATCGATGAATCCGCATAATGTTGCTCAATATAGGCAATCGCTTGCTCCGTATAATCGGCTTGTTTTGATACATGAATCGACTGTACTTTTTGTAATAGCGATTGTAAAAACACTATAATTTCCTGTAAAATTACATGCAAAATTGGCTCATCCAAAATAATATGAAATAAATTACGATACCGTTTTTCCAAGTGCGAATCTAATTGCAAATGGTATTTCATCATAAAACGACGAATTTGTGCGAGCACACTCGTTAAATGAATACGTACCTCTTCATGATAATAATGCTGCTGGCGTAACTGTAGTAAGGATGCTTTTAACATCGCCATATCTCCATGTTCTAAGCTATGTATCCACAATTGCTGTTGCTCCGGTGTAAGTAATGGATCAAACGTATCGTATTTGATCGGGTCCGACGTAAAAAATACTTGCTCATATCCTTTATAAAAACGATGTGATAAATTTGCTATTACTTTACGATACATCGCATTAACCGTAGTAGGTTCCTCATCATAAAAACAAATATTAATCACTTCACCGTGCTGTTCTTTCCATTCATTAATCAATAAACGCCCTACTTTGAACATTTCTTTTTGAGATAAAGAATCAACAAAACAAATCATTCGCTTATTCAAAGGATACACATCAATCTTTTGAAAAATCGTTAATGTCCTTAACCATTTGGCCAACTCCCCCATCATCCCCACATTTTTCAGTTCAATCGTGAAAAACGTTTCGTACACAATGGTCCCGTCTTCACGGTAAAAAATTTCATCATAAACATTTTTCCTTTGCAAAGCTATAGATTGCACTGGCTCATGTTTGGCTAATGGCAAAGATAATATCGTTTTCTTTAAATCCTCTAGTGGAATCGGTTTAACAAATAATTTTCTACTTTGAATTTCAATCGCTGTCGCTGCATACTGAAACATCGGCTGCATCGTCGTTGAAATAATGTGCATGTGTGGATAATTTTGAAGAAATAATTTTAATGTCATATTAATGAATGTAATATCAATAATTAGTAACTGTGGTTGCTCTTCTTCGATAAAGCGTATTACCTGCTCCGTGTTTATTGCCTTTTTAATATACAACCGATGTGGGATGTACGCCTTTAAGAACCATTCAATCCCTTGTGCCTCTTCTATATCTGATTCTGCTATGATAATCAGCATCCATTTCACCTCTTAAATTTTTTCTATTTTTTAAAAAAATCTTATTTTAAACAAAAGATAACTCTTTTATATAAATATTTTACTATAAAATATGGGATTGTTCTATTTATTTAGACTTTTCAGAAACATAAAATAAGAGTAAGTTCTAAACAAAGGGAGAGATAAACAAATGGTAATCAAAACAAATATCCGTGCACCACGTGGCAATGAATTAACATGTAAAGGTTGGACACAAGAAGCAGCAATGCGTATGTTAATGAACAACCTTGACCCAGAAGTAGCAGAAAATCCTGATGAGTTAGTTGTATATGGAGGAATCGGGAAAGCAGCACGTGACTGGGAAAGCTTCCATAAAATAATTGAAACATTAAAAGAGCTAGAAAATGATGAAACAATGCTTGTGCAATCTGGGAAACCAGTTGCTGTATTCAAAACACATGAAAACGCACCACGAGTGTTAATTGCAAACTCGAACTTAGTGCCAGGATGGGCGAACTGGGAACATTTCTATAAACTGGAAGAACGCAATTTAATGATGTATGGACAAATGACAGCTGGTAGCTGGATTTACATCGGTGCTCAAGGCATTTTACAAGGAACATACTTAAGCTTTGTAGAAGCTGGAAAGAAAAAATTCGGTACACCAGACCTTCGCGGTAAGTTTATTTTAACTGGTGGTATGGGCGGTATGAGTGGTGCTCAACCATTAGCAGGGAAAATGGCTGGTGCAGTTATTCTGGTAGTCGAAGTAGAACGTGCTCGCATTGAGCGTAAAATTAAAGAAGGATACTGTGACTATATCGTTGAAACAGTAGATGAAGCAATCGAGTTAGTTAACAAATTAACAGCGGCAAAAGAACCTGCATCTATTGGCTTAGTTGGCAACTGTGCAGATGTCAACCGTGAATTATTAAATCGTGGCATCATTCCTGATTTTGTAACAGACCAAACATCCGCACATGATCCAATCAACGGCTATGTGCCAAATGGTATGAGCTACGAGGAAGCGCTAGAACTGCGCAAAAACCATCCAAAAACATACGAACAAAAAGCAAAAGAAACAATGGCAGAGCATGTTCGTACAATGCTAGAATTCCAAGCAGCAGGTGCGGAAACATTCGACTACGGTAATAACATCCGCGCGTACGCACAAGAAATGGGTGTAGAAAATGCCTTTGATTTCCCTGGCTTCGTACCAGCTTACATCCGTCCGCTATTCTGTGAAGGGAAAGGACCATTCCGCTGGGCAGCTTTATCAGGTGATCCAGAAGATATTTATAAAACAGATGCACTTGCAAAAGAAATGTTTGCGGATGATGAAGGATTAGTTAACTGGATTGATATGGCACAAAAAATGGTTAAATGGCAAGGGCTACCATCTCGTATTTGCTGGCTAGGCTATGGTGACCGTCACCGCTTTGCGCTTCGTGTAAACGAAATGGTAGCGAATGGTGAATTAAAAGCACCGATCGTATTTGGTCGTGATCACTTAGACTCTGGTTCGGTTGCTTCTCCAAACCGTGAAACAGAAGGTATGCGTGACGGTACAGACGCTGTATCTGACTGGCCATTACTGAACGCACTTGTGAATACAGCTGGTGGTGCTAGCTGGGTAAGTATTCACCACGGCGGTGGCGTAGGTATGGGTTACTCACAACATGCAGGGCAAGTTTTAGTAGCAGATGGCTCTCAACTAGCAGCAGACAAAATTAACCGCGTATTAGTAGCTGACCCAGGTATGGGTGTTGTACGTCATGCGGATGCTGGTTATGAGATTGCTATTCGTACGGCAAAAGAGAAGGGCGTTAATATGCCAATGTTAAAAGGATGATGCTGATATGCCATTATTAATCAAAAATGCAAATGAAATTATTACGATGCAAAGTACCGTAAATGGACCACGTACAGGCAAAGCCATGAGTGAGTTATCTATTATTGAAAATGGCAGTATTTTAGTAGAGGGCGATCGCATTATTGCGATTGGTCCTCTCGCTGAAATCAAAAAACAATTTGCCGAGCAAGTGGCACAGGCAGACGTTGTGGACGCAACGGGCAAAGTCGTCATGCCAGGACTTGTCGATTGCCATACGCACCTTGTCCATGGAGGTACACGTGAACACGAATTAAATATGCGTTTACGCGGTGCTACCTACATGGAAATTATGAATGCGGGCGGTGGTATTCACTATACAACAACCAAAACACGTGAAGCTTCTTTTGATGAATTATATGAAAAATCTTATAAAATTTTAAATCAGTTTTTAACATACGGTGTCACAACAGTTGAAGCAAAATCAGGCTACGGTCTAGATTGGGAAACAGAAAAAAAGCAGCTGGAAGTAGTAAAAAAATTACAAGAAACACATGAAATCGACCTTGTTTCTACATTCATGGGTGCCCATGCTGTACCAAGTGAATATAAAGGACGCGAAGATGATTTTGTGGATGCAGTCATTAACGAAATGCTACCGAAAGTAGCGGAGCTAGGTTTAGCAGAATTTAATGATGTTTTCTGTGAAAAAGGCGTCTTCACACCCGAACAATCTCGAAAAATTTTATTAGCTGGGAAGGACTACGGTCTAACACCAAAAATTCACGCGGACGAAATCGAACCGTATGAAGGAGCTGAACTTGCCGCGGAGCTTGGTGCCATTTCTGCAGAACACTTATTAGTAGCATCTGATGAAGGTATTGAAGCAATGGCAAAAGCCGGCACAATTGCCGTACTATTACCGGGAACAGCATTTTTCTTACGTG
Organism: Lysinibacillus sp. KU-BSD001; assembly: GCF_042920265.1. Taxonomy (NCBI): domain Bacteria; kingdom Bacillati; phylum Bacillota; class Bacilli; order Caryophanales; family Bacillaceae; genus Lysinibacillus; species Lysinibacillus sp. KU-BSD001. The sequence goes on from NZ_JBDQZI010000010.1 coordinate 124,631, forward strand.
CCCCTTTTGCACGTGGACGACTCATGATTGATCGCGGTGTACCTGTTGCAATTTCTAGCGATTTCAATCCAGGCTCATCACCGACAATTTCTTTACCATTCATCCAAAATTTAGCTTGTATGAATATGGGGATGACAATGGAAGAAGTACTTGTTGCTACAACGATTAACGCCGCCTATGCGATTAATCGTGGTGAGAAAATTGGCTCTTTAGAAGTTGGTAAAAAAGCTGATATCTTATTACTCAATGTACCAAACTATAAACAATTGCAATATTTCTACGGCATGAACCATACAAATACAGTTATTAAAGCAGGCAAAGTCGTAGTAAAAGAAGGCGCATTTATTCGATAAGAATATTGGTTATAATTAATAGAATGGGGACACACCAATTCGTCAACGTTTAGGCGAACTGGTATGTCCCCCTTCTCTACCTACCCTATTACCTATCATTTAGTGAGTTCACTTTTTGTTCACTTAATCTCCTCGCCCATTTAACCTAATGAGCAGTAATAAATTTAGGGCTAATTGTTCTTTGGAAATAATTCTCACTATGCTATTCTTTAAGTAGAAAAATTGAATAGGCAAACCTAAAGAAATTTAGGGACGCAAAGCTATAGGGACTAAGGTTTATACAACTATGTCAGCCAGTTGCCGAAGAGTACATTCTACTTTTTGTTTAGTAAGGCACGATTAAAAACGAAGCATTTTTGTGTGGAGTTTTTTAAAGATGCCCTTATGTGAAATTAAGCTACTCTTTTTTGAGTAGCTTTTTTATGTGCTTCTTAGGAATTAAATCATCAGGAGGAATTATGTATGAAAGTTATTAAGATGGCATCCGTAGCGGCCTTGGTCTTCAATTTAGTCGGCGGCCCAATAAATGTGTTAGCGAGTGAAAGTCCGAATGGGAGCACCGTCACGACAACAGCCCAAGCTAATATGGCGACTGCTTCCATTAAGAAATTTGATTTATACGGAAAAGACATTTTAAGTGCCTACAATGACGTATTTAAAATAGCCAACACGAATATTAAATCGATTACAAACAATGGTGGAAAATATTATAGCTCTACGATTGATAAAGCAATCGATGGCGATATGAATACACACTGGGAAACAGGTAAGCCAAATAGCGCCACATTCACAAATGAAGTTGTCATTAATTTTAATGAAACGATGACATTGAATCGTATTGTTTACGCGGCTCGCCAAGAAAGTGTACGAGGGAAAGGTTTTGCCCAACAGTTTGACATCTATAGCTCCCCGACAGACACAGGTGATAATTTTACGCTCGTATCTTCAGGTGAATATACAGGTTCTACTGGCGATATTGTAGAAATTCAGTTTGCCCCTACTACGTTTAAGCGCGTAAAATTTGTCTTTAAAAAAGCAAATCAAGACTGGGCAAGTGCAGCAGAATTTCAATTTTATAAAGAAGATCCTTTAACAGAAAAAATAAACAGCCTATTTACGAACGGCTTAATGAATGAATTAAAGCCTGAATTTGCTTCATTAAGTGTTATCAATCAATTAGAGGCAGAGGCTGCTACACACCCATTAAAGGAGCAGTTACAAGTAAACTTACATATCGCAAAAGATATACTCAATAATGTCAATGTTTCGAACGAGGCAATCGTCACTGCATCACAACGAGGGAACTCGAGTACAGAAGCAAGAGAGCATCAAATTGCCAGAACCTCTTTCTCTTTAGATACATTTGGCCGATATGTCGTGCCGGGTGAGACGATTCAAGTTTTTGTGGATGCCAATGAAAATGGCGTCATGCCGAACTTAATTTTAGGACAAATAGCGGATGATAAAAACGGCTGGATTAGAAGATATTCATTAAAACCAGGGTTAAATACGATAACAGCTCCTTCCTATGACAATATGAAACCTGCCGTTGTCTATGTAGAAAACCCCGCGTTACCAAATGAGCAAGCTTATGCACCGAAAGTACGATTAGTTGGTGGTACAGCCTTCCCTGTTTACTATCACGGCAAAACGGACCCTGCAGCGTTTGAAAAAGAGTTAGAAGCATATGTGGCGAACATTAGTACAAATGACAATGACTTTGCCAGTGGCATCCCGAAAGACGTTATCTATAATGTGGCAGAGCTTGTTTCTGAAAACAATACAATTTCTACAACTGCTGCTGGTGCACTAAAAGGCATACAGGAATTAAAACCGACAGGCAAAACAGTAGCAGACACAATGAATGACTGGGAAAGCATGTGGAAAGAGTTCCAAACAATTAGCGGTTATACAGAAAACGATCGCCGCTTTAATGCAAAGTTTACTTCAAGGGTGTTTACGAAAGGACCTTATGGATGGTCTGACTGGGGATACACAGGATATAACGGTGGGAACTCCCCTAGAAGAGATGATGGCTTCTTCAAACAAATCGTAAAACCATTTGGTGTTTCTGGTAATGATGGTTGGGTTTATTTCCATGAATGGGGCCATAACATTAATAACTCCACGATGGAACACGGTGAAATCACGAACAATCTTTATTCAGTAATCATGAGAAAGAAATTCGAAAACAGTCATAACGACCGCGTAGATTGGAACACATTATACAAAAGATTTTCAGGTGAAACAGTAAACCATGGCTTCTGGACTTACTTAGGCATCCTTGAGCAAGTGCAATATTATTACGGAGAAGACAGCTATGGTAAGGCTTCTCGCATTGCTCGAACAAATCCAAATGGCGTGATGAATGGCTTAGGAAGCAACTTGCAAAGATTAGTTGTAGGTTTATCTTTAGCGACAGAAACAGACTTAACCGCATTTTTCGAAGATTGGGGCTATGTAACCGCTACAGTTAAGATGAAGGAAAAGGTAGCTCATTTACCTAAACCAAGTGTGAAATTACAATACATGCATAGTGTAGGACGAGGCTATGAAGGGGCTGGATTCTCAAACAATGCGAGTGTTACGATACACGCTCTAAAAGCAAATAAAGAAAAAAATGAGATGACCATCACATATGATATTGATGCGGCAAATAAAGATGCTGCTATGGGTTATGAAATACTTCGAGATGGCAAAGTAGTTGGCTACACAACGAGTCTGTCATTTGTCGATAAAAATGTAGATGTAACAGTTCCACATACGTATGAAATTATAGCTTATGACAAAAAATTAAATAGTTTAAAACCCGTTGAAGTGAAATCACAACAACCTGCCTTATCTGTCGAGGAGCAAGTAACGCTGAAATTACATCAACAGTATGACCCGATGGATTATGTCAAAGCAGCCTCATATGCTGGACATAATATAACAGAAGATATCGTGATCAAATCGAATAATGTCCATGTTGCTAAAAAAGGGAACTATGAAATTGTTTACGAAGTAACGAATGCTAATATTACAGCAACTAAAACAACAAAAGTGTCCGTAACAAGCGATTATGCCTATGTCTCCGATATGAATGCCAAATCGGCAAATATTCAATATGGCGATTTGAAAAAAGATACAGCAACGCCTGGCACACCGATTACACTTGTAAGACAAGGGTTAGATGCTACTTATGCAAAAGGACTTGGAACACATGCGAATTCAGAAGTTGTATATGATATCGAAGGAAAAGGCTTTGATTTCTTTGAAAGCTATATCGGCATAGACCAAAACGTAAAAGGAAAAGCCTCATCCGCCACTTTTGAAGTATGGGTAGACGGTGAAAAGAAATTTGCTAGTGACGTATTCAAATCAAACACTGAACATGCATTTGTCAAAGTTCCTGTTAAAGGCGCGAAAGAAGTAAAGCTCGTGACAACAGATGCAAATGAAAATGGTAATTCATTTGACCATACTGTATGGGCGGATGCGAAATTTACGAAAGACTCTAGTATGCCGACATTAACGATTTCTGAAGACTTCACAATGGTGAAGTTAAACAGTGATGTTGATCTTTTAAAAGATGTGACAGCATCAGATATAGAAGATGGCGATCTAAAACAACAGATTCAAGTGACAGATCACGGCTTTACTACAAAAAAAACAGGTACTTACACAATCGAGTATGCTGTAACAGATAGCGATAACAACGTTGCGACGAAATCCAAAACGATTTATGTATACAGTGATGAGCAATTTGCATCCGATATCAATTGGACGTCTGCACAAACTGCTTGGAGCACGGTAAACAAAGACAAGGCTTCTTCAGGTGGACCGATTAAGCTACGCGTGAATGGTGAGCAAAAAGCATTTACTAAAGGCATCGGGACACATGCCAACTCTACCATTGTGTATGATCTTACAGGCAAAAACTACGACTACTTTGAAGCACTCGTTGGTGTAGACCAAAACATCCCTGAAAATGCTAACTCCAGTGTTACGTTCAAAATCGTTGCAGATGGTCAAGAAGTTTATAATAGCGGCGTGATGAAATACAACACAGAGGCAAAATTAGTAAGAGTTCCACTGAAAGGTGTAAAAGAATTAACCCTTATTGCCAATGATTCAAGTAATGGTAATGCATCGGACCATGCAAATTTTGCTGATGCCAAGTTTTATATTTCAAATGGACTGCCACAGCTTTCGATTCCTAAAGATGTTGCTACGAAAGTTGGAACACCGATTGACATCAACGGAAATTATTCTGCAACAGACGCTGAAGATGGTAATTTAACAAATGCTGTACAAGTGACTGGCGCCGATCAAGTTAACTTTAATCGCACTGGGAAGTATGAGATTACTTATACAGTCACAGATTGTGATGGCAATGAAGTGACAAAAACACGAACAATCTCTGTTGTCGATATGAACGACTATCATTACCTGTCCGATTTTGATTGGCAGTCTATGCAATACAGTTATGCAGCACCTGTAAAAGATTTAGCTATTAGTCAAAAGAAAATCAGACTAACAGGAGAAGATGGTAACGAAAAAGTTTACGAAAAAGGCATTGGTACCCATTCTAACTCCACCATCGTCTATGATTTAACAAATAAAGATGCAGATTACTTCACAGCGGTTGTTGGCGTAGACCGTCAAATGTTTGGCTCTATTGGTTCGGTGATATTCCAAGTGTTTGTTGATGGGGAAAAACAATTTGACAGTGGCTTAATGGCCTCGAGAGATCCGCAAAAGTTCATTGAAGTCAATATTAGCGGTGCGAAAGAGCTAAAGTTAGTAGTGACTGACGGAGGAAATGGCAACGGTTCTGACCATGCATCATGGGGAGATGCTAAATTGCATTTCGCAAATCCAGACCGTGTGTTTACACAAGATTTGACACTAGCTATTGAAGAAGCAAAAACCATTAACACTGAAAACTACACAACTGAAAGTATGGAGGCGTTACGAGCTAGCATTGTACAAGCGGAAGCGCTACTTGCTCATCCACAACCGACGCAAATAGCGATTGACCAAGCTGTAGAAGTGCTAAAACAAGCAATAGCCGCATTAGTAGCAATTGACTTTGATCAAGTAATAACAATACAAGATCACCATCTGAAAAAGGCGATCCAGCAAACACTAGGTCTTACAGGTGAAATTACATTACGTGATATGTACAATCTCACGAGCCTAAGTAATCCATCTGCTCGAATCTCAAGTTTAGAAGGCTTACAATATGCTAAACATTTAGTTTCACTAGACATTTCGGGAAATGCGATTACTGATTTCTCACCATTAAAAGATCTAAGTAAATTAGAAACTGTTATGGCCCACCCGCAAATCGTAGAAGTAAAAAGCTTAACGGGACCCGTAACGACAGTGGAAAACTTAGTAAAAGGATTAGACGGTCACTATGTAAATCCTTATCAAATCGGTCTTAGACATACGAAAACGAACAAAGAAATATATGTAGATACTACTCTACTTGCACCAAATGCAGATCAGTTTACAATCGACCTGTCAGCAGAAGATAAAGGATTCTATATGTTAGTCATTGCTTATCAGTTGAAAGAAGATATGCTAATCCAGTTGACTTATTTTGTGGAGAATCCGTAATTAATATCCCTCTAAAAAGCACTTGTCGGCTTTTTAGGGGGATTCGCTGATAAACAGGTACAATTATTATTAATTCCCTAAATTTTCTTCCACTTCGCATTACGTCCTAACCCTTCAGGCACAATGGCTTTTTGTTCCTTCAATTCATTTAACACGCGATTAATGGTTGCCTCACTCACATCTGGACATGCATTGCGGATATCCCCTTTTGTAAAATACCCTAGTTTCTTTTCAATGAAGGCATGTACACGTTGGCTCTTGCTTCCTTTTTGTGACTCTAGTATGCCTACTCGGCTCTCTAAGTCTTTATAGGCGGCTACAAATGTACCTAACAAATAATTCACCCATGGGAAAATATCATTGGTATTGTCATGCCAATGAACGGATGATTTTCTTAGCGTTTCATAATAATCCTCTTTCGAATCCTCTATAATTTTCTCAAGACTGATATAGCGCCCTACTTCAAATCCAAATTGATATAACAGTAATAGCGTCAACAAACGAGCCATACGTCCGTTTCCATCATTAAATAGGTGTACCGATAAAAAATCTAAAATAAATACACTTATTAAAATCAGAGGCTCTACATCTGCTTTTGACATTCTTTCTCGTAATTCTTCACATAATCTTTGTATAGCAGCTGGTGTTTCAAAAGCTGAAACTGGCTCAAAGCGAATACGTTTTGTGCCATCAGAAAATGTTTCACTAATGATATTATCAACGTTTTTCCATCGCCCACCTTCAATCCCAATATACCGATACATCTCTTTATGCAATTGTAAAATAACACTTTCTCTAACCGGTATGGCATCAAAAGAAGAGTGTATCAATTGCAATACATCACGATATCCCACAATTTCCCCTTCTGAGCGATCCTGAAGGTTTGTATCGTTTTCCATAATGCTTTTTAAACGACTATCTGTGATAATAATTCCCTCAATTGCATTAGATGCCTTTGTCGATTGAATAATTGCCACATCTTTTAAAGTGTTTAATATTTGCGGAGCTTGCTGCTTATACAACTCCTGCTTGCCTTTGTATTCATTAATTTTCGCAATCAGATTCACCGTTTCCATCGGTATCATAAGTTGCTTTAATTGTTCATAATTATACGTTCTCATCATTTACCTCGTTTATGAATATATTCATTTAGAATCAAACATACTCATTTATAATAAAAGTGAGTATGTTTAATTCATATGATAGTGTTTATGAATATATTCATAATAAAATAAACATATTCATTTCACAATAAAATGATTATGTTTATTTAGCTACTCGATGTTCAAATACTTTTCGGTGTACCTTCACCCTATGCCTCCTCAACTTACGTAAATTCATTTCTTCTACAAAAGCGTTAACCCAATCTTGTATCTTTATCTTCTACAAGAGTTATAAACGCATTTCACATAAAAGAAGTATTTTACATACATGTTTGTGTCTATTTTGTTAAAGATGTATTTTACATATTGCTTTAAAAGATGAATAGGCATATATTTATCACGAAAGGACGTGTTCAACATGTTAGACCAACATACTATCAACGTTATTAAATCAACTGTTCCTGTTTTAGAAGTACACGGCGTAGCCATTACAAAAACTTTTTATCACAACTTATTTAAAGATAATCCATCATTATTAAATATTTTTAACCATACAAATCAAACAAAAGGTCGTCAGCAAGGTGCTTTAGCCAATACTGTTTATGCAGCAGCGAAACATATCGACAACTTAGAACCAATCGTACCGGTAGTTGTACAAATTGCACATAAACACGTCAGTCTTGGCGTTTTACCAGAGCATTATCCAATTGTCGGTCAATATTTACTGGCGGCGATTAAAGAAGTACTGGGAGATGCTGCAACAGACGAAATCATCGATGCATGGGCTAAAGCATATGGCGTGATTGCTGATATCTTTATTTCAGTGGAAGAGGATTTATATAAAGCAGCGGAACAAAACGGGGGCTGGCGTGCATTTAAACAGTTCCAAATTGCTCGTACTGTCAAAGAAAGTGATGATGTGACATCTTTCTACTTAACACCAGTAGACGGCTCAAAAGTACCCGCATATCAACCAGGTCAATACGTATCAATTCGCGTAAAAGCACCAGGCGAAGAGTACTTGTTAAATCGTCAATATACATTATCACAACCAAGCAATGCACAGGAATTCCGCATTTCTGTGAAACGTGAAAGCGAGCATAATCCAAAAGGAAAAGTATCAAACTTTTTACACGAGGCAGCGATTGGCACAATCATTGACGTGAGTGCTCCAGCTGGTGTATTCACATATGAGCCGACAAAAGCACCTGTATTATTCATTAGTGGTGGGATTGGGGTCACACCGTTAAATGCGATGTTCCAAACGATTGAAAATAAAGAAAACGTCACATTCATTCAATGTGCACGTAACGAAAATGTCCTTGCTTTCCACGAGGCTATCCAAAATAAAATGAACACATTAAATGGTCCAACGGGTTTACGTAAGCTATTCAGTGCATTCAAAAAAGACAGTAACCCACATCATCAAGTGTTATACTCTGACAAAAATGAGTACATCAGTACGAACGTGCTACGACAGGTCGTCACACAAGATACACAAGTGTACATTTGCGGGCCAATACCATTTATGGAAGCAGCCGTAAACGCTTTACATGAATGCAATATCTCAGACAGTCAAATTCACTATGAATTTTTCGGCCCTGCATTACAATTAACTACAAAGTAAAATGGGACTAGCCCTTGCTGAATACAAGGGCTAGTTTTATTTATTAGTTCTGAATGGAATTCTATCTATTTACTAACGTCTTATTTATAATTTCACGATTTCGCGCTTCAAAAATTTCATTGTGTGAAGAAACTTTTGCGACTTTATCAGCAGTGGGCTCTAGACTTAGCTTAATATCATTGATGGCATTGATAGCATCTTGAAATGCACCTGTAATTAAGTAAACTTTATTCTCATGTTTTGAAATATCACCAACAGCATATATTCCATCAACAGTTGTTAAGCCTTTTCCATTTGTCGTTATATAATATTGGTATTCGACATCACGTTCTGGATTCACAGGAGCATCAAATGTAAAAGAGTGATCACGATCATAACCATGATTAACTAATACATCATCTACAACGATTGTTGATGTTTCATTTGTCGCCACGTTTTCCAAGATGACTTCTTTAATTTTTGTCTTTTCCTCGTTTGCTACAAGGGATTGGATTTGTGTATTTGTCATAATCGGCACGCCATTTTCTTGTAAATAGCGAATCTGTGCCTCATGAGCAGATAAGTTTTCTCCGCGGTAAATGACAGTAATGTGTTTAGCAATGCCGATTAGATCTTTAGCCCAATCAATGGCAGAATTTCCCCCGCCTGAAATTAAGAGCGATTTATTTTTAAAACTTTGGATACCTCGAATCGTATAGTGCAGATTGGATACCTCATATTTTTCAGCACCTTCGACATGCAATTTAATAGGACTAATAATGCCTCCGCCTACTGCCACAACTACCTTTTTTGAAAAATGCTTTTCACCTGTACTTGTCTCAATTACAAATAAATCATCTTTCTTCGTTACTAAATCTACCTTCGTATTTAAGCAAACAGTTGGATTAAATGTTAAGCCTTGTTCTATTAGATTTTCAATCACTTTTTGAGCAGGTGTAGCAGTTAAACCACCAATATCCCAAATGATTTTTTCAGGATAGACATGCAATTTCCCACCTAAGGTAGATTTATATTCAATAATTTTCGTTTTTAAGTCTCGTAACCCTGCGTAAAATGCGCTATAGAGTCCACTTGGTCCGCCACCGATAATCGTAATATCATAGATGTCATCCATTCAAAACACTCCTATCTCATTTATCCAAAGTCTTCAGCTATAAGGGTATGATTTTTACAACATGCCAAGTTTATTATGATGTCGTCCTATTGGTACTACAGATGGCGAATGTGATACCGGATCTTGCATGACCATACAATCGAGACCAAAAATATCTTTGATTAATGAACTTGTAATGACTTCAGCTGGTGGGCCTTCCGCTATGAGTTTGCCTTTGTGCAGCGCAAAAATATGGTCTGCATAACGTCCGGATAGGTTAATATCATGAAGAACCATCACAATCGTTGTACCATGTTTTTTATTTAAGTCCGTCAACATATCGAGTATTTCGACTTGGTATGTAATATCTAAATACGTTGTCGGCTCATCTAAAAATAAGATATCCGTCTGTTGTGCCAGTGCCATCGCAATCCAAACACGCTGTCGTTGTCCACCAGAAAGCTCATCAATATGGCAATCAGCGAATTCGGTAATATTCATAATTTCCATTGCCTCTGCCACTGCTTCATAATCTTTCTTCGTCCAGCTCTTTAAAAAAGTATGATGTGGAAACCTTCCTCGTCCAACTAAGTCCGCAACGGTAATGCCCTCGGGTACTATCGGGGATTGAGGTAAAAGCCCTAGCACACGTGCTAATTGCTTCGGTGGAATTTTATGAATTGGTTTACCATCCAGTAAAACTTGTCCAGACGTAGGTTTTATTAACCGCGCCATCGTTTTTAACAGTGTCGATTTCCCACACCCATTCGCCCCAATAATAATGCTAATTTCATTGCTGGGAATGGTTACATCTATATCATATAAAATCGTTTTATTATCATATCCAGCAGTGACATGTTCAGCTTGAAATGTGTGTGTTGGTTTCATTATAGATCTCCCTTTCGATTGATTCGAATTAATAAGTAAATCAAGTAAGGTGCACCGAGAATGCCGGTAATCACTCCTACAGGATATCTAGTAACAAAGGCAAATTGACCGATTAGATCCGCTGCCAGCACTAAAATAACCCCGATTAGACCGGCTGGAATGATATTTGAAAATCCAACACCAACTAATTTCTTTGCAATTGGCCCTGAAAGGAATGCAACAAATGCAATCGGACCTGTTGTCGCTGTAGCTAGTGCAATAATCAATACTGAGCTGATGATCAGTATGATCCTTGTCTTATTTGTATCTACACCAAGTGATGTCGCTGCTTGCTCGCCTAACTCGAGCATTTCTAATCGTTTTCCTAAGACAATAAGAATCGGTGTAAAAATACAAACTGTAAGTATTAGTGGATAAAGAGTATCCATCTTTGCACCATTTAAGCTGCCACTAAGCCACCGCATCGCAGTTGGAATATCATGCGTTTTACCAATTAACATTAAATATGAAATGAACGCATTTAACATTGCCTGTATACCGATACCGATTAAAATGAGCCGTCCAATTGAAAACGATGAACCTTTCGACAGTGCATAAATGATGAACACCGTTGCAAGACCACCCACAACCGAAGCAATCGAAACCGTCGTATTGCTTGCCTGCAACACAATGATGCAAAAAACGGCCGCTGCACTTGAGCCAGCTGTTATACCGATGACATTGGGATTCGCTAAAGGATTACGTAGCATCGTTTGAAATATATAGCCCCCAACACCAAACGCAAATCCGGCAAATACCCCTGCAATCATACGCGGCAAACGGATTGTACCAACAGCAAATGATGCCCCCTTAATTTGTTCACCTAACAACACGCTGATCACATCTTTTACAGGATAAATCGTATTACCGAGCATAAGCATGGTGCTACAAAGTGCTAACGCAATCACCACTAATATCGATGTCACGAATAGAAAACGGCGCCGTCTTCGTAATCTCGAGTTCATTATAGAATTCATTGTTTCATTCATCATAATGCACGCATTTTCGCTTTCATTGTAATTAAAATTAATATCGGTGCCCCAACAAACGCCGTTACGATGCCAACCTCTAGCTCCCCGGGACTACCGAGTAGCCTGCCACAAACATCCGAGATCGTTAAAATAATCGCCCCGGACATTGCTGATAGTAGGATAACATAACGTAAATCAGGTCCAATAACGAGTCGAATGAGATGGGTAGCGAGTAAACCAATAAAGCCAATTGGACCTGCCAATGCCGTTGCAGCACCGCATAATAATACGCCTCCAAATGCGCCAGCAAGTCGAATCGTACCTGTGCGTACGCCTAACCCTGTTGCGACATCATCCCCTAATGCTAATGCATTTAATGCTGGTGCTGTGATGATGGCTATGATAATTCCTACTATTAAAAAGGGAATAAACAAAGAAATAGAATCCCAGTTTCCTGCCCCAACACTTCCAACTTGCCAAAACCTGAATTGGTCCATTACATTCGTACGAGGAATCATCACCGCAACGACGAGTGAAGATAAGATGGCACTTGTCGCCGCACCTGCTAAAACGAGTTTAAGAGGTGTCGCACCGCCACTTCCCATCGAACCAATGCCAAATACAAAAATAGCGGTAATCATCGCCCCCGCTATTGCCAGCCAAATATATTGATTTGCCGAACTAATATTGAAAAAGGCGATTCCGCAAACGACAAAAAGAGATGCCCCTGTATTCACACCTAATATACTTGGATCTGCAATAGGATTGCGCGTAACCGATTGCATGAGTGCACCTGAAACGCCTAATGCAGCACCACACATCAAACTAAATATCGTCCTCACAATTCTTTGCCGAACAACATTGGCCTCATGAGACTGGGCGTCTGGATGGAATAAACCATCCAGAACATCCGTCCAACCGACCATCCGAGAGCCAAATGCAAGCGAGGCTAAAATACATATACCGAGTAAAATCACTAGGAGTATGAGAACTTTCGTAAAATTACGTGGAACAAGTACCTGCTTTTTTTCTGAAACGGATGATATGTTCATGTTATTTCATCTTTTTCGCAACATCTGAGATTAATGATAAGTACTCATCAATTGTATATTGAATTGATAATGGGTTGGGATTGCCCGCTGCTGCTAGTGGCGTGTTATCTTCAATAATCACTACAGAACCATTTTGAATTGCTGGTACTTTCCCTAAAATAGGATCAGCTTGAAGTGCTTTTAATGTATTGTCATCACCATAGGCAACGAAGAGCTCTGTATCATTTAATGCATCCGCATTTTCAGCACTTAATTCGATATAGAAGCTAGATTCATCTGTAATTTGGGCTTTAATGCCTTCTGGATAAACCATCCCTACTTCTTCAAGAAATTCTCCACGAGGATCCCCTGGTGTGTAAATGTAAAATTTCGATAAGTCCGTAACATTGAACATCGCAAATGCAGCTTTTTTCCCTTTAATTTCAGGGTGTTCATTTGCCTTGTCTTGAATTAATTTTTCAGTATTAGCAATTAGCTTTTTACCTTCTTCTTCCATACCCATACCTTTCGCGTTGTATAAAATTTGGTCACGCCATGTAATAACCCATGGAATTTCTGGATATGCGACAACAGGAGCAATTTCACTTAACGTATCGTATTCTTCCTGTGTAATACCTGAGTATGCTGCAAGAATAACATCTGGATTTGAATCTGCAATCGCTTCGAAATCTAAGCCGTCCGTATCTTGATAAATGTTTGGATTTGCTTCACCAAGTTCTTTTAATTTTTCAGCAGTCCAAGGTAACATGCCGCTATCGTCTTGAACACCATAGTTTGCCGCTGAAAAACCTACTGGTACAACGTCTAATGCAAGTGCCACATCATGGTTTGCCCAAGCAACTGTTGCTACACGCTCAGGCTTTTCTTCAATTACCGTTTCACCAAATGCGTGTTGAATGACGATTGGATACTCCGTTGCTGTTTCTTCTGAATCCGTGTTTTGAGATTTCGATGTATCAGCTTCTTCTGAGCCAGATTCCTTATCTGCACAACCAACAAGTGCAAGAGAAAGAATTGAAATTAATAACATTGCAAAAAACGAAAAATATCGTTTTGAATTCATTTGGAATTCACTCCTCAATCATTTAATCGATAATGATTATCATTACCAGAATTACTATATATCCTATAAAATAGATTGTCAATACATAATTCTCAAATACAATATATGGTATGTGTGCGCTCGTGATTTAATTTAGAACTCATTTCCCGGTAAATAAAAAAACAGCTTTCAACCTTTGAATGTATATAACACTTCAAGTTGCATATGTATTTTTGCTGAGTGATTGTTGGAGTGAATCATTTTAATGAGGAAAAGATAGTAGTTTTTAATTGGGGTAGCTGTCATATTCATTATGATATTGAGTTGAAAGTTATTTCAATTACCATGCCAAGATTAACAGTGAAAAGGCAATTAATTGATTATATTAAAAGTGTCCCCTTAGCAAGTTGGAAATTGTTTTTGAGCTTCAGTTATGATGTCCTCGTAACAACTCTTTTTATAACGTAGCACGCTAATTTACTTTGGCACCTAAAATCATCCACCTCAAAATGCATCACGCCTATTCCAATAGCCTGCCTTCTACTTTCCCGAACGAATAAGTTAATACCATTTTACTCAAGCTAGCAAAAGAGATGTCCCAAGGTCCTTATACAAATGAATGGGTAACGGATTAATCTTAAAACGTCAAACAATTGAAAGCGAACTGCCTAACAGTACGTTTTCCTTTCTTTTTAAATCCTTTAGCACACTGCTCTTACTTATAAGCGAACAATTTCCCTAGCTATTTTATAAACAAACTACAAAGATATCCCGTGTTTATCATAAGAAAATAATCATTATTAATTGGAGGAAATACATGTGTTTTGGCTACAATTTTTGATTTTATTACTCTGTATCTTCATCGGTGCGAGGTTAGGCGGACTCGGACTCGGCGTAATGGGTGGGGTTGGATTAGCCATCTTTGTATTCGTGTTCGGACTTGAACCGACATCGGCGCCGATTGATGTGATGCTGATGATTTTAGCTGTCATTACGGCTGCTGGAGCGCTTCAAGCAGCTGGAGGGCTGGAATATCTCGTGCATCTTGCAGAGAAAGCATTAAGAAAAAATCCGAAACGAATTACATTCATCGCCCCTATCGTAACGTACGTTTTTACTTTTTGTGCAGGTACTGGACATGTATCTTATTCTGTTTTACCAGTAATTGCTGAAGTGGCAAGGGAATCAGGTATTCGCCCTGAAAGACCGATGTCCATCGCCGTCATTGCATCACAGCAAGCGATTACCGCCAGTCCGATTTCAGCAGCGACTGTCGCCTTATTAGCTTTACTGGCTGATTTTCAAATTACATTACTCGATATTTTAATGATTGCCGTTCCTTCTACTTTTATTGGCTGTATGATTGCGGCCTTTGCGGTGAGTCGAAAAGGAAAAGAGCTACCGGAAGATCCACTTTATTTACAACGCTTAGAGGAAGGCTTAGCGCCTATTAAACAGGATAAAAAAGTATTTCACCCTACGAATGCATCAAAACTTTCCGTTGTATTGTTCTTACTTGCTGCCGTACTAGTCGTAATACTTGGTTCATTTGAAAAATTACGTCCAGGTTGGAATATAGACGGCGAATTCACACGTATGTCGATGCCCGTGGCGATTCAAATCATTATGTTGACCATTGCCGCTTTAATCATTATCTCCTGTAAGGCAAATGTGGACGAAATTGTTGGTGGGAGTGTATTTAAAGCGGGAGCTGCTGCGGTTGTAGCGATTTTTGGGATTGCTTGGATGGGAGATACATTTTTCAATGGAAATGCTGAACTGATCAACGGCTCCATTTCAGGACTCGTCACAGCAGCCCCATGGTTATTTGCGATTGCCTTATTTGTCCTTTCGATTTTGCTATATAGCCAAGCTGCGACCGTTCGAACACTCATGCCTCTTGGGATAACGCTCGGGATTAGTCCAGCCTTATTACTTGCCATGTTCCCTGCGGTGAATGGTTATTTCTTCATTCCAAACTATCCAACAGTCGTTGCCGCCATTAACTTTGACCGCACCGGCACAACTCGCATCGGAAAATACATTCTCAATCATAGCTTTATGCTGCCTGGTTTAATTTCAACAATTTCTGCTATTGTAATTGGGATATTATTGAGTATGGTTTTGCTGTAGAAGATATATTCGCAGACGAGCCTGCACTACAATGAAACACAGCTAGCCCTTGCAAAAAGCAAAGGCTAGTTTTATTTTTATTCTATTTCTTCCCGTATCTCTTACACAAACATAAGTAGCCATGTAAAATAAGCTACACACTTAGAAAATATACTATTTTTATAGAAATAAATCGCTTTATGCAGATTCAGCCACTTTAATACAGCCACTCTCTGTTGACAATTTAAGAAAGGATGAAAAAATTGTTTTATTTCTTTGTGCATAGGACAATAAATGTGCGTTTTATTACAATTTAACACGAAATGTAAATTTTTTGTTAAGATGTAAAGAGTGTTTATTGTTTAAGTAAAATAATATAAATTTACCATTTCTTTTTCAGTTATAAATATACGATTCGCTAACATATATCATTACTATTTCAAAAACGTACAATAAAAAACAGTTGGGAGGATTCCCTTTGTCAAGTAAGCTAAAAGAGTTATATGATATTGAAGCTGCATTAAATGCTACTACCATATTAGCTATAACAGATACGAAAGGTAAGATTATCTTTGCTAACGAGAAATTTTGTGAAATTTCAAAGTATCCTTTAGAAGAATTGATTGGGAAAACACATAAAATTATAAACTCCGGTTACCATGAACCACAATTTTTCAAAAATTTGTGGCAAACCATTTCCAAAGGGCAAACATGGCGAGGCGAAATTCAAAACAAAGCTAAAGACGGGACCCTTTACTGGGTGGATACATACATTATTCCTTTTCTCAATGATCAGGGACAGCCTTATCAATACGTTTCCATTCGTCATGACATTACAGAACGAAAATTACTAGAGCATAAAATTCAACAGCAACTTATTATCGACTCAATCACGGGTTTACCTAATACAAATTATTTAAAAACGTCGGTCGAAAAACTAATGATCATGCATGAAGAAATGACCTTACTTTGTATCAATGTCGATGATTTTAAAAGCTTTAATGAGAGTTTAGGCAATTGTGAAGCTGATCAGATTTTACGTTCAATCGGCGAAAAATTGGCTGAAATCGTAAAAGGCGAACAAAATATACTAGCCAAAACGTATGGTGATGAATTTGCATTAGTTGTTTTAGGAGATGCTCCATCTGCGCGGGGAGTCATTCAAAAGATATTTAAACTATTCGAAAAACCCATTAAATATGGAGAGATTGATTATTATATTACGATTTCCATGGGTGCTGTTCATTACCCTACCTATGCAACGTGCTATGAAGAGCTATTTCAACATGCAAATCGTGCGTTGCAACTCGCAAAGTTAAATGGGAAAAATACATTTATGTTCTTTAATGACAACATCATTGAAGATACAAATCGACGTTTAAAGTTAAAAAATTTACTATATGAAGCGATACAACAGAAACGCTTTACGATGGCTTATCAACCCCAATATAACAATCAAGGGGAATTGACTAGCTTTGAAGCACTTGTTCGATGGCATGACCCAATACAAGGGATTATTTCTCCTGGCGAATTTATCCCGATCGCGGAGCGCACCGGTTTAATCATCCCTTTAGGCTACTTACTATTTGAGCTTGTGTTGCAAGAATTTCACTCACTTCAACTAGCTGCTGGGAAGAAAATACAAGTCGCTTTCAACCTTTCGCTAAAGCAATTTTTTGATACAAACTTAACGAATCACCTTATTTCGTTATGCGAAGTGTATAAGGTCAATCCACATGACATTAAATTAGAAATCACAGAGAGTGTCGCTGCAACAAATATAGAAAATGTGATTCACATTATTTCTAAGCTTCGGTCATTAGGCATGGAGGTTGCACTAGATGATTACGGTACGGGCTTTTCTAGTTTACAATACTTAAAAGATTTCCAAATTAATTGTATTAAAATTGATCAAAGTTTTGTAAAAGATTTATTAATACATCCTTCAAACAAAGCTATTATTAATAGTACGATTCAAATGGCTCATGAGCTTGGTTTTACCGTCTTGGCAGAAGGGGTAGAAACAAAAGAACAATACGATTATTTAAAAAATAAAGGATGCGATAGTTTTCAAGGCTATTTTTTAGGGAAGCCACAGCCGTTAAGCTATTATCAACAGGGGCAATAAATCCCTAAAAATAGAGACTGCGTTAATTTAAAAAATCTACTTGAAGCACTTTCAATACGGAAAAGGAGAACTTCCCCCTTCATGAGGAAATTCTCCTTTCTACTAACAGTGAACGAATCGTTACTCTTTTGGCTGCAAATCCTCAATCGAGTCGATATCCATATATGTCGGCACAACAAAGCCCGTCTGTGTACCTTTTAAGTTCTCACCTAAATCCACTACGTCTTCCTTATGTTTTTCATAAAAAGACTGGTGTGTTGACGGTAACCACGGAGCGACAGTAGCATCCGCTTCACCAGTAGCGATTGCTTGGAACATAATGGCCGGATCAACTGGTGTCACGGTGACATCGTAGCCTAATTGTTCTAATACTGCCTCCACTACACTACTTGAAGCTCTTTCTGTATCCCACGGAGTTGACACGATTTCAATTTCTTTTCCATCTACTTTGTTGATCCCTTCTGTCCATTCATTTACTCGATCCTTGTTTTCTTCTATCCAGTTCATTGCCGCTTCCTCAAAGGAAACATTTTGTGCATCGTACATGACCGCTTCCATATCTTCTGGCTCCCAATAAAATCGATCCAAAACAGTATACGCATTAGGGTAGTCCGTTTCAAAACCTTTACGCACAAGCGTATTAATATTTTCCTTTCCACCTAATGTCCCTTTAGGATCTTCCAAAAACTTTAAATCATATGCGGAGAACTTCCAGTGCGGTGTCCATCCGGTAATAATAATAGGTTCTTCATTTTTAATCGCTTGTTCCAATGAACCTAACATGCCCGCTGTTGAACTTTCAACAAGTTCCCAACCGTTTAAGTTTTCATATTCCTCTAACGTATTTCTTGAAAGTTCGGTTAACCCTGCTCCCGGTTCAATACCTGTAATCCTATAATCTATTTGTTCCCCTATGCTTACAGAATCGCCTGTTGCATTCTCGCTATTTAGATTGCCCTCTTCATCACCACACCCGGTTAATAGTAATGAAACCGCTAACCCGACAGTGACTCCTGCCGACTTGAATTTTATCATTTTTATATCCCCCTTAATTACAAAAATTGGCTTTTCGATGAAAGACTTTCATCATAAAATTTTACTCAGCCTCAAAAATCAACAACTCAATATTAACAACAGGTTGTTACTTTTGTCAATGAACTCCATTTTATGATTAGTACTGTGCTTATTTAAACAATTACGTCTAGGCTGGGACAAAGCAATTCAAAATAAAAGGAACAGATAAACAAATTGACTTTAAAGATTAGTCTCCATGTTGCAAGCTTACCGTCTCATTTACTTGCATTTCGGCTAAAAATACATGTTTTTGAACGGTTCGATGTAGGATTGGGACTAGATACGGTAGTATTTTGCTCGGATGCAGCGACTTTTTTCGGATACCCTAGCTTTTTGACCGTTCAACGCGCGCTTTTGCCTGGATATGGCAAGGGTTTGCTCGCACCGATTTGTTTTGACCGTTCAATGTCTACAGTTTTAAGATGGTTTATATAGGGAATGAGGAATCCATATAAAAAATCAGCCTGTGTCAATTGGCACGGGCTGATTTTCAGTAAATATTTATCGTTTTGGGGAATTTTTTGTTATATAAAGAATATTTAACCCTTCCCTAGCTACAAATATACTTCTAAAACAGTAACATAAGTCCAGATTCGGATTTAACTTCTTCCAGTATTTGTTGGAACACCTACAAAAAGGTTTGCTGACAGAAGTTATTTGAATGCACTTTTCGTAAATAGGATTAATTCTGCGTATTGAGCATCGATCTCTTCTTGCGTCGGAGTATCATACAAATATAATTGTTCTGCAGTAGATTCGATTAGCCCTATTAAAATTCGGGAAGTACGTGCACAATCAATGTTTTGTCGAATTTCTCCTTTTCTGACGGACTCGTCTAATAAATTATATACCCAGTCATAAAATGGAGCATAGATGGACTCCCATTGTTTTAAATGCTCACTCTGTGCTAAACCTGCATAGAGAACAGCAAATAATTCCTTTTTTTGCTCTGTGATCAAAAAGACAGCTTTTACAAGTTGTTCAATTTTATCATCAAAATCATGTGATAAATTGACGCTTGAATGGATGCCTTTCATAATTTCTTCAACAGCAAATTTTGCAATTTCTGGCATTACCGAAAATTTAGATGGAAAGTATAAATAAAACGTACCTTGCGCTATGCCTGCCGCTTTGACAATATCAGATATTTTAGTGCTTTCTACACCTTTTGTCATAAACTGTTCAATCGTGGCTTCAATAATTTTTTGTTTTTTATCCAATGCAATACCACCCCATATTCATTGAATGATTCTCATTCATAGTTACTTTCATCTTAACGAATATTAAAGGAAAGAACAATGAACATGTTCTTTTTCATCCCGATAGATAAACGAAAAAGAGCAAGAAAATATTCTGTGCTCTCTCATCTATTACGAAACATATTTTAACCCTGAAACACCAATCACAATCACAATCACAGCGACAATTCGTCCCATGCTTTTTGATTCTCCAAAAAACAGCATATTAATTAGAACAGCTGCTGTCGTCCCTATACCAATCCACACTGCATAGGCAATACTCACTTGTAAATAATCAAACGAAGCATATAAAAAGTAAAATGCTCCACTGAATCCAGCGATTAAAATAAAGGCGTTCATAAAATTTTTCGTTGTACTAAATTTTTTTAAACCAATTACGCCGACTGTCTCTAAAATGGCTGCTAAAAATACAAATAACCAACCCAATTACGCCGCCTCCTTTTGAAGTTTTCGCTCAGATACCGTATCCGCAATATTTAACATCATGACCCCAATGACAATTACACATATAAATACAATTTTACTAGCAGTAAAACCCTCATTGAATATAAAAATATCCATCAATGCGGTACCTACTGTGCCTGCAGCTGCAAATACGGCATATACCGTACCAGTTGGTAAACCTTCACAAGCTTTAGAAAGAAACCAAAAATCTACAGCAATGATTGGTATTATAATTGCCCAATGCCACCATGTACTCGCAACATTAAAACCGAAAATCCATAATAATTCGCATAAGCTTGTCAATCCAACATACATCCACGACTTATTCATCTTTTACCTCCTCGTATTACTATTTATTGTTGAAAAATTGTTATTCGATTAAGTTAGGATAACAATTCATAAAATGAATGACGTTCATTCATAATTTATCATATATAGTTATGAAAATCAAATTTATAGTTTAGATTTAGTTGATTGTATAGGAGTTTATGATGATGGATCCGTCTTCGTCGCTGCCGTTCACTTTGACCGCACCAGCATAACGCGAATCGCAAAATACATTTTACTACGTATTCTTTTTGTCACAAAAAAATCCCCATTTTCTCAGTAGGAAAATGAAGATTTTTAGGATCTCAATAAAAGGTAATTAATTACTTAAATCTAGTAAGGGTAGCGTCAGAAAAATGCGGAGTTACAACGTTAAAGAAAGAATTGTTACTTCATCGACGCTTTGGGTGCTTTTTTATTCAACTAACGGAGCAGGTTAGTATAAGAGCTATCAGCATCCATTAATTTGTTTAATATTTAAGCAAAAATATAGAGCATGTTTTTAAAACATGCTCTCAGAGCGTCGACAAACTAATTTCTGAGCAGAAAATTAGCACGGTCGGACGCTCTTTTATTGATTAATGCAGATTTTTAAAATTCACAGGCTTTCAGAAACATTGCTATTACAGGATTCTTTATAAATCCAAATGACGATAAGAAAGCACCCTAAATATAAAAATAGTAGACAAAATCGAAAAAATCGACTTTGTCTACAGTCTGAGAGCATGTTTTTAAAACATGCTCTATATACCTTCTATATTATTTAAAATGCTTTAAGGTTTGTTTAAGTGGGTTCCATATTGGTGTATCTGATAATTGTTGTAATTCTAAATGCAATTCTGAACTATAACTTATACAATCTAACACAACTTGTTTCGCTCCAGTTTTTTCTATATGATACTGAATTTCCTTAGCTGTTGTTTCTAAAGGGTTAAATGTATGAACTATCGCTTCTATCCCTGCTTCACTCCATTTTCGTTGAGCAAAGGAAATTTGATTTTCAATAGGAACACAAACAAGTACGGGTTGTTGTTTAGTACTTTTAACCATTTTTTCAATAATATCTGTTGGTAAAACGACAGGGATATTCGCTGAAAAAACAGGAAATGCTGCTGAACAAAGTAAGATTGCCGTGTTATAACCTTTTTGATGTAGTTCATTTGTAGCTTTTTCAATATAAGGAATTAATATATCTCTTTCAATTTCATACGATCCAAAATTCGTACGAACAAATAATGGCGTATTACCTGAAATACTACTAATCTCTTCAATTTCAGGTTGCGTCAAATTGTCTAAGGCACCGATTATTTCAAATTTTTCATAACCATTGTTCACAATGACCTGTTCTAAATCTACTCTAGGGGTCGTACCTAATGTAACAAAGCCAATACTCATTTTCACCAATCCTTTAAAAAATTTTTCATGAATTCATATGCTTCTACCAGATCATTAAGGGTAGTCCATTCCTCTGGTGTATGACTGATTCCACCTCGACTTCGAACAAAAATCAGTAATGTCGGAATTATTTCACTGATAATCGCACTGTCATGCAACGCACCACTTACTAGTATCGGTAACTGATTATCAGAGTTGACTTTACGTAAAATTTCTCGGTCTAAAAATTGAGGAGTCTGAACAATTTGAGCATTAGAAGCTATCTTAATACCATGTCTTGCAGCTGTGACTTTCGCTTCCGCAATTAAAGTTGCAACCATTTCTTTCAGTTGTTCTAGTTTCACATGACGAATATCAAGTTGGGCTTTTACTTGATTGGGAATGACATTCGTTACATTGGGAAGCATTTCAATTCGACCAATTGTTACCTTTGCTTCTTCACCAAAAGGAAGAATAAATTGCTTTATTTTACTTGCCCACTCGCAAAAACAAATTAAAGGATCTTTACGTAACGCCATCGGTACAGTACCAGCATGTCCACTGATACCGTCAAATGTAACTTCCAAGGCAAACGAACCTACAATCGAAGAAACAAGTCCAAGTGGCTTTTGGTATAATTCAAGAACAGGACCTTGTTCAATATGAATTTCGATAAAAGTCTCTATTGATTTTTGAAAGGGCTTACATTTTTTGTTATAATCCTTCTGAAATTTCCTACTTCCTTCTAAACCAACACCCGTTATCACACCCTCTTCATCGTAGAAAGAACAGATTATTATCGGATGTTTTATTTTTTTCTTTTGTGAATTCAATTGTTCAACGTAAATTAATGGCAATAAAACACCAATTGTTCCATCAAAATGACCACCATTTTTAACAGTATCAAGATGGGATCCTAGCATTATCGCTGGCAGATTATCATCTTCTCCTGGGTAATAACCATAGATGGATTGGCTATGTTCAATTACTTCCATTCCTACTGCAAGCATCTTATTTTTTAACCATTCTCTAGAAAAAATTTCACTTTCTGAGCCAGCAATACGATTACTTCCACCTTCATCAGTTAATCCGATTTGAGCTAATTCATGAATAGATTGTGCAATACTATGATGAATAGGTTGATTACCGTTAGATTCCATTAACCTCGAATAAATATCCATTAACTCTCCTATTAAATACTGCGAATGTGAATACGAATTCTACCTACACATGAGCCGACATACTATTTAAAAACTTAGTAACACGAGGATTTGTTGTCTTACCAAAGATATAATCAGGTGCTCCTTGCTCAACAATAGATCCATTTTCCATAAAAATTACCCTGTCTGATACTTTTCGAGCAAATTCCATTTCATGTGTAACAATGATCATTGTCATCCCTGAATGTGCTAAGTCGTTCATAATTTGTAGTACTTCATTAACCATTTCAGGATCTAAAGCTGACGTAGCTTCGTCAAACAACATGACTTGCGGCTCCATTGCCAATGCCCTAGCAATAGCAATTCGTTGTTGTTGTCCCCCAGATAAATTGCTTGGGTGTGCATTGATTTTATCGATTAATCCTACTTTATTTAATAGTTCTTCAGCTTTAGCAATTGCCTTTGATTTATGCCACTTTTTAACTTGAATAGGGCCTTCAGTTATGTTCTCCAATACTGAACGGTGCTTCCATAAATTAAAATGTTGAAAAACCATCCCAACTTCTTCTCGTACTTTACTAATCTTCTTTTTCGATCCATAGGTTAGTTGATTTACTCTATTTAGTTTAAAACTGACTTGTTTATTATTAATTGAAATGTTCCCGTCTGATGGAACTTCAAGCAAATTAATACATCTCAAAAGGGTACTTTTACCAGATCCACTGGGACCAATTAGTGTAACTACTTCACCTTTATTAACAGTTAAATTAATATCGGATAAAGCCTTTTTATCACCATAATATTTATTTAAGTTTTCGATTTTGATTACTCCCATATAAATCCACCACCCTTATAAATTATTATTCGAAACATTCAGTTTCTTTTCCGTGTATGATTGTAATAACATTAGCCCACTAGTCAGAACTAAATATAAGATAGCCGCCACACCTAATGTTTCGTATGGAAGGTACGTACTACTATATTGCATTTGGGCATTTAACATTAAGTCAGGTACAGTTATTACAGAAATTTGTGCAGATTCTTTTAAAAGAACCACTGCATTATTAATGTATGGCGGTATAATTAAACGAACCATTTGAGGTATTTTAATACGGAACATAATTTGCACAGGCGTCATACCAATAGCTTCCGCTGCTTCTATTTGTCCTTTTGGAATCGCCATCATACCAGATCGGATAATTTCCGCTTTATAAGCTGCTGCATTTAATGACATTGCAAATAATGCTGCTACAAAAGCTGTTAGAGTAATGTTAAACGGTGTTGCATAATACGCTAAGAACAGAATAATTAATAATGGTAATCCTCTAAATAACCAAATATAAATGGAAGAAAAGGTTTTTAAAATTGGATTGTGTGACATTTTAAATAAACAAAGAATGAATCCTAATATTGTACCAATTACAATAGCTAGAATTGAAACTTTTAATGTAACCCATGCCCCTTCAATTAAGAAAGGGAGAGCATTAGATATTACTTCTAAATTCATACTCATGCTCCTTTCTTAATCGAATGTCATTCCAAAGTATTTCATAGCTAATTCGTCATAAGTGCCATCTTCTTTTTTCTTTTGAATAATTTTAGTAATAGCTTCTACTAAATCCTCACTTCCTGGTTTCGCTGCAACTGCAATGTCTTTTTTATCGTAAGTATCACCGACAATTTTAAGATCATCGCCACTAACAGAATTATTAATATACTCAGCAGCAGCTGGTAAACCTATAGCTACTAAATCTACACGTCCTGCTGTTAAATCCAAAAAGCTTTCTGCAGCACCTGGATATGTTTTTAAATCTTTATATGTTCCAATCTTTTTTACAACTTCTTCAAAAGCAGAACCTGCATTTACACCCACAACATGTCCTTCAAGATCCTCAATACCGAAAATATCTTTATTATCTTTTTGAACTACAGCGACTAGTCCATCTACTGCATAATTTTCAGTGAAAATAACAGATTTCAGTCGTTCTTCTGTCACATTAACTCCAGACAATAAGACATCGAATTTGTTTGCTACTAAACCAGGGATCAGACCCGCAAATTGACCCGTAACATACTCAGCTTCAACCCCTAGTTCCTCTGCTATGATATTCCCCCATTCAATATCATAACCAATTAAATTATTCGAAGAGTCCATATAAGAAAAAGGACGATAATTCCCAGCCGTACCAATGACTAGCTTGCCTTTTTCTTTAACAGCTTCTAACGCACTCGTTGAATTTGTTTCTTTTGAATCCTCTACCGCCTTTGCACTTCCATCCGATTCTCCACCACAAGCCGCTAATAATAATAAAATGCTAGATACTAATACCCCTAATAATAATTTTTTCATTTAAATACACCCCTTTGATAGTTGTAGAACTGTTTCTAAATACACTTGAGCGCCTATTTCAATATCTTCCCAACTAGAAAATTCATCTGGATGATGGCTAATACCATCTTTACTTGGGATAAATAGAAGTGCTGATGGAACAATAGATGCCATAGATTTACAATCGTGGTTGGCCCCACTCATCATATAACGATAAGGAATTTGATTCTCAATACATACTTTTTCTATTTGTTCTTGAATTTGTGTATCCAAATTATTTGGCTTTTTTTCAACTGTTTTCTTAAACGAAACATCAAAATTATTAAAACTAGCATATTGTTGTAATGCCTGTTGAAACTCGCTCATCTTTTCCCAATCCATAGCACGAATTTCAATCGTTAACTTTACAAAATCAGGAACTATACTTGCTAAATTAGGCTGTAATTCTAATTCGCCAATTGTAACAACCATTTGTGGATCATAATTTGCCACTGTATTTTCAGCATGTAAAATAAATTTTGCTGCATGTACAAGAGCATCTTTCCGTTGGTTCATAGGGGTTGTACCTGCATGCCGAGCCTGTCCTTTAAAAATTGCTTCGACTCTTAATATCCCGGCAATGCCAGTAGCAATTCCTATTTTTTCTTGATTTTCTTCTAACACAGCCCCTTGTTCAATATGCAACTCGATAAACTGTTTGTATAAATGTCTATTGTGTAAAGTGGAAACACAATCTTCTTTTGTTAACCCGACAAGGTTAAGTTTCTCTTCTATTTCAGCATTAACGTTTAGCTGACCTACTAATGAACGGCTTCCAAACGTACCACCAAGAGGGTTGGCCTCTTCTGCTCGAAAGGCAATAAGTTCTACAGGAAACTCTAGTTGAATATTTTTCTCTTGAATTACTCTTAATATTTCAAGACCTGTCACTACACCTAATGCGCCATCAAACAAACCACCATGAATAACTGTGTCTAAATGTGACCCCATTGCAATGGCTGGTTCGTTTAGAGATCCTATTCTTCCAAAAACATTTCCTACAGCATCTTGTGCAACTGTAACGTTTAATTCTTCAAGTTTTTTACGAAGCCATTCGAGTGCTCCGTCTTCCTCTTTTGAGAAAGCCAAACGATTATAGCCGATTGTATCTGAATTAAATAACTGGGCCATTTCTTCTAAATCGGCTTGTATTCGTTCTATACAAATACTATGTGTAGCTACGTTACTCATAAATCCCCATCCCCTGTTGCTTAAATTTCTAAACGGCTACCTTTATATGCTTTACCAGGAACAAATTTACCAAATCCAGGTCCTACCGAAATCTCTTTACCATCAAATACCGTCACACCTCGAATAATTGTTTTTGCAATCGAACAATTCACTTGAACTCCATCAAATGGTGTTAATTTTGAATTGGAATGAAGATTTTTTTCTTCGATTACATATGGCTTAAGAGGATCGATAATTGTAAAATCGGCATCGTATCCAACTTCAATTCGCCCTTTATTTGGAATACCATAAATGTCTGCAACGTTTTGTGACATTATTTTTGCAAACTGTTCTAATGACATCCCATGTTTTTGCACGGCAGCATCGTACATTAACGGCACAATAATATCTAACCCAGGCATACCTGAAGCTGCTAAGAAAATATTATCTGCACCCCGTTCTTTTTGTTCATTTTTCCATGGCGCATGGTCTGTTGTAATAAAATCAATTTCTTCATTTAATAATTGCTCCCACAATCCTTGAACATCTTCTTCATAACGTAAAGGTGGGTTATTTTTGGCTTTTGGACCGAACTTTTCTAAATCCTCAACAGATAATAATAAATATGGATAACAAGTTTCCGCAGTTACTTTTACCCCTTGTTTTTTAAACTGTTGGATTAACGAAATTGTACGTGGATGACTGACGTGTACTATATGTAACTTGGCATCTGCCCAGTGACTTAACTCCATTAACTTTAATACAGCAGTTGTTTCAGTAACGGGTGGTCTTGATTCCATATGCGCTTTTGGATAAACCTTGCCGTTTTTTTGAAATTCATCAATTAAATCTACAATCATTTCGTCGTTTTCTGCATGAAAGGCTGCAACAAGATCGTGTTCTTTCAACTTACTCATCGCTTTCATAATATCTACATCAGAAATTCTCGGGAAACGATAGCTATCTGTTTCAAAAGTAGACATTTTAAATGCACAAGCGCCAGCTTCTGCTAAATCATCAATCGCTTCCGCTCCATTTTCTTTAGCAATTGTTCCCCAAAGACAAGTATCAACAACTGCTTCTTTATCTACTAAATCTACTTTCTTTAAGAAAGTTTCTATGTTGTTCACAGGGTTCGGTAGATCATAAGGCATATCAATAATAGTCGTTACACCACCAGCCGCTGCAGCTGATGTCGTTGCTATTAAACCTTCTTCTGGATTACTAAATGCGTGGACATGACCATCAATAACACCAGGGAAAATAATTTGCTCGCTTGCATCGATCATTTGGACCCCATTTAAAGTTCCTTGCGTTCTTTCAATAATTTTAATTTTCCCACCTAAAATACCGATTTCCCCATCAATTACCTCATTCGGTAAAACAATTCTCCCTTTAATAACAACATCAAAGTTCATTATTATGATCCCCTTTATAAAAATGCTTGTATTTTATCTCTTGCTTCAAATATTGAATTAATAATATATCCTTCATCCATCGCTATTAGGCGGTTTTTGGGCCCTGCAATACTTAAGCCTGCTACAAGTTTTTTATCAATATCTTTTATTGCTACACCAAAGGCATATACGTCAATATCCACTTCAGAATCTGAAACAGCATATCCCTTTTCTAATACCTCTTTCTTTAAAGCAAGTAACCCTTCCACATCCGTAACAGTATAGTCGGAGTACTTTTCCAACATATTTTTCTTATCGAGTTCATGAATGATTTTGTCATCTAAATGTGCCAATAAAATTCTTGAAGAGGCCCCTGCATGTAAGGGTAATATCTTCCCTTGTGTTGATGATACTTTTATTGGTTGATCAGGCGTAATAACCTCTAAACAAATAACATTCAAACCAGAAACAATGGTTAAAATCACTGTTTCATTTAACTTCTTGCAAAGTTCTTGCATGATAGGAAAAGCGACTGATGATAGATTAATATCTGACTTAACAATTTTCGCCATTTCCAAAAATCGATAACCTAATCGATAAGCCCCTTTGTTTGTTTCAGTAATAAAGCCTCTATCTTTTAAGACTTTTAAATGCCGATAAACGGAACTTTGTGGTTGTTCTAATCTAATTCCAATCTCTTGTACAGTTAATTCTCGAGTTTTAAAATCAAATAAATCTAAAATATCAAGTGTTTTTTCAACACTCATACCTTTTCCTCCCTCCTAATTCTCAAATATCGATAATTGATTATCAATTCTCGTTTTTTAAATTATATATTTCTGAATATTACTAAGTCAACAAAACTTTTTAATTTTCTAAATATTTTAGAGGTCGCGTCACATCCCCATGAAGCTAATGAAATAAATCTCCCTCAAAACAAAAAAACGTTATTCTTTCA
This sequence comes from Lysinibacillus sp. KU-BSD001, assembly GCF_042920265.1. Taxonomy (NCBI): domain Bacteria; kingdom Bacillati; phylum Bacillota; class Bacilli; order Caryophanales; family Bacillaceae; genus Lysinibacillus; species Lysinibacillus sp. KU-BSD001. The sequence goes on from NZ_JBDQZI010000010.1 coordinate 154,177, forward strand.
ATAAAATCTTTGAAAGGATGACGTTTCCCATGAATTTCTTGCCTTCTGAAGAATTAGAACTCTTTTCACATATGATTTCTACATTCAAACGTATTCGGATTTTAGACGCAACGGTGTTTCAACTGCCTGACTCCTTCGTCATTGATGATCAAGGCTCAGGCGGAAGTAGTAATACAGCAGAGGTGAAGATCCAATGGGCATACGATTTACTGAGTGGTCAATTCTTAAACGTGCAGCTAGGGCCGAGGAAAAATAATGACAAAACCTATGGGGCGGATCGTCTTGAAAGTGTGGAGTCAGGTTACTCCATGTATGGCGTAATGATCTATACCTTTGTTCTTTATTTACTTTTAGCATTTGTACGCACATTAAGGTACTAAAGATTGAACATTAATAGTGTCTACACATAATTAATGTAAAAATATAACATAAACTATATTTGCATTCCATTTATGTATGGTATACCCTAGTATGTAGACATTCTATTTTCAAAGAAAGTCACTATATATAAGGGGTGCATTAAACATGGCAAAAAAAATCAAGAAAAACAAAATTGAAGAAGCAGTATTAGAAAAGAAAGCGAAGAAAAAAGCTGACAAAAAGAAAATTGAGAAAAAGTTAGAGAAGAAAAAAGCTGAGAAGAAGGCTGACAAGAAAGTCACTAGCAAAAAATCAAAGAAAAAGAACAACAAAAAAGCAGCTTAACAACATAAGAAAAGCGCAAGCGCCCTCTCTAGCCCCGACATACGTTGGAGAAAGGCTCACAGTGTGCTTGCCACACGAAGAGACTTTCGAAACGTCACGAGGGGCTGGTCCGCTTGCGCTAGACACTCTTTAAACTAGAAAAATTTTATACTTTCTTATCTTTTAATAAAACAGCTGGAGAAATACAATTCGATTTCTCCAGCTGCTTTTAAAGCAATATCCCGCTACAATAGACCCGCTTTCTCTAAAAACTCACGTGCCACCTTTTCTATATTTTTACCTTCTACGTTAACTTGATAATTCATTTCACGCATTTCATCATCCGTTATTTTACCCGCTAGTTTATTTAACGCTAGTTCTAGTCCTGGATACTTTTCTAGTGTTTCTGCTTTTACTAATGGTGCGCCTTGATATGGTGGGAATAGCTGTTGATCGTCAGCTAACACAGTTAAATTATATTGCCGAATTTCACTGTCTGTTGAATAGGCATCTAATAACTGAATATCGCCTGTATCAATGGCTTGATATCTTAACTTCGGTTCCATTGTTTTTATATGACCGATTGTAATGCCATAGCGCTTTTGTATACCTAAATAACCATCTTCTCGATCATTAAACTCGAGTGTAAACCCTGCTTTGATGGATTTTTGAATAGCTTTAATATCCGAAATAGTATTCAATTGATAGGTTTCTGCCATTTCTTTTGAAACAGCTAGTGCATAGGTGTTGTTATACTTCATCGGGCTAAGCATCACCATATCAAATTTCTCTAACATCCCTGCTCTAGCCTGCTCATACACATCTGCTTCATTATTATTAACAGCTTCCTCTTTTAAAAACTCGGAAATGGCTGTACCCGTAAATTCTGGGTAAATATCGATACTCCCTGATTTGAGTGCGTTAAATACAAATGAAGTTTTACCAAGGCCAGGCTTTAATTGAACGGTTAAGTCCGTCTCATTTTCAATCAGTAATTTATACATATTAATCAGAATTTCGGGCTCTGATCCAAGTTTACCAGCAATCACAATCTCGTCTTTTTCATTGACGTTTACTAGTGGTGCAACAATCATCAGTATTGCCGCAACACTAATTGCACTTAATGTGATGACTGATTTTTTAAAGGAAAGTGATTCGAGCTTTTTAAGTAAAACATCAAACATTAATGCTAAACACGCAGCAGGCACAGCCCCTAATATAATGAGTGAAGGATTATTACGATCAATTCCAAGTAAAATGATATCCCCTAATCCACCAGCACCGATTAACGCAGCTAGTGTTGCTGTACCTACTATTAAGACCATAGCTGTCCTAATCCCCGCCATAATGACGGGCATAGCAAGTGGAAGTTCAACCTTCACTAGCCTTTTCCATGTGTTCATCCCCATCGCTGTAGCCGCTTCTTTAAGCGAAGCATCCACTTCATTTATGCCAGTGAATGTATTTCGTAAAATCGGTAAAAGCGCATAGACAACTAAAGCAATGATAGCAGGCACCTTCCCAATGCCAAACAACGGTATTAACAAACCGAGTAACGCTAACGAAGGAATGGTTTGTAAAACAGCACTAATGCCAATAATGCTTTCTGCAATTTTCTTCTTTTTCGTTAAATAGATTCCTAGAGGAATTGCAATGGCAACGGCAAAAAATAATGCAATAAATGAAATCTGCACGTGTTCTAGTAAAGAGCCTACTAGTTGTCCTTTACGTTCATTAAAAACATCCATAAAATTAGTCATTCGAATCCTCCTCTTTCTAAGGATTCTGTAGAACTTTGGTTATGGAAAGTATGCTCGTTCACTCCTATAAACTCTCGAACAAAATCATTCACTGGATGTTGGATGATTTCTTGAGGCGTACCAATTTGCACAATTCTCCCATCTTTCATCACACAAATCCGATCAGCTAATTTTAATGCCTCTTGCATATCATGGGAAACAAAAACAATGGTTTTTTGTATTGAACGTTGAAGTTCAAGAAGGTCATCTTGTAATTTCGTCCGACTAATCGGATCTAGCGCACTAAATGGCTCATCCATTAAAACAATTTCCGGGTCAGCTGCTAATGCACGAATGACCCCAACTCTTTGTTGCTCTCCACCAGAAAGTTCATTCGGTTTCCGTTGGCTATATTGATCGGCATCAAGCCCCACCATCTCGAGTAACTCTCGAACTCGACGCTGGATATCTTCATGCCGCCACTTTTTCAACTCCGGCACAATCGATATATTCTCTTCAATCGTCATATGCGGAAATAGTGCTATTTGTTGCAGCACATAGCCAATATTCCAGCGTAATTCATGGATGTTATAATCACTTATTCTCTGTCCGTTAATTCGTATCGTTCCTTCAGTCAAAGGAATTAAACGATTGATCATTTTTAGTAAGGTCGTTTTTCCACAACCACTTGGACCAATGATGACTAAGATTTCCCCTTTATGAATTTCAAGATTAATGCTATTCACTGCAATCTGGTTATTCTCGTAATTTTTAGTGACATTCTTAAATACGATCATTATGAAAACCCCTTTTACTGGCGTCTGCAAGATTTTTTATTGTGAACGCTTGATAGCACCCTGTACATAAAATATGCACTATATCCCCTCCCCATCATTTACTCCTATCTGTTATCCAAAAAAATAGTACTAACTCATAATGAGTAAATACCCAAACATATATTACCATTTGAGTAACCGTTGCTTTCCGCTGCGGCACTCGCTTTCCACGGGCGAGATCAAGCCTCCTCGTCGCTCATGCTTCGCTCCTGCGGGGTCTTGATTGTCTCGCTTTTCCCGTAGGAAGCTTTGCTCTGTAGCGAAAGGCGCATGCCGTCAGCTACACTCTCGTACCTCCACTACAAGCAACTATTGTTTCATAAAAAACATACTAACATTAGTAGTACAAACCACGGCCATGGTTTGTGCTACTATTTTTTTATAGTAGAAGTGAAGGAAAGCCGAACAGCCCCTGGGATCATTTAAGAATCCGTATTAAA
>NZ_JBDQZI010000011.1:0-133733 GCF_042920265.1 Lysinibacillus sp. KU-BSD001
ATCGTGAGGTCTATTTGGCGTGCGTAATTTTTTTTGGAGGGTGGGGGTACCCCCACCCTCCAAAAAAAATCTTTTCAACACATAATTATTTTCTTAAAAGCTATTGACTGAAGGTAAGAAAAGGGGGTGTCCAGAAAGTAAAAACTTTCAGTACATCCCCAGCAATCCTTAATAATTATTCATTTAGAAATTTTGGTAAAGAAATGATCGCCTTAAACAAATCGCCATCTACTTGCACAATAAATTTTCCGTGTTGTATATCAATGAGACTTTCAGCAATCGATAACCCTAATCCGCTTCCTTGGCTCGATCTCGATTCATCGCCGCGCTTAAAACGTTCCATTAACTCCTCTGCGGAAATATTCAATTCATAGGCGGAAATGTTTTTAAATATCACGCGTATTTCATTCCCTACATCTTCAACATCAATATATACCCTCGATGCAGGCTGTGCGTATTTAAAAATATTCGAGAATAAGTTTTCGATCGAGCGCCATAATAATTTCCCATCGGCCTGCACATACACCTTTTCAGTTGGGTGTGATAACTTAAAATCCAATGCCGACGCTTCAATTTTTTCATCCATTTCGCCGATACCTTGTGTGAGTAATGATACGATATCAATTCGCTCTAACTGCACAGGCATATTGCCACTTGACGCTTTCGCCGCTTCAAATAAATCGTCCGTTAACAACTTCAGTCTTTTCGATTTTTGATCTAATACATCGATATATTCAGCCATTTTTTCAGGGTCGTTTTCTATTTTTAACAAATCAACATACGTAATAATGGACGTTAAAGGCGTTCGAATATCATGTGAAACATTCGTAATAAGCTCTGTTTTTAAACGCTCACTCTTAATTTCACTATCTACCGACTTCTTCAACCCATCCGTAATACGATTAATATTGTCTGCCAGTTGGCTAAACTCCCCTTGTCCCTCTACGTCAATTCGGTGATGAAGATCGCCGTTTTTAATTTGCTCTACGCCCTCTTTAATACGATTAAACGACTTTACCTTTCTCATCGCAAACCAAACAGCTAGCCCAATCGTAATCGGAAACATGAAAATTGTTGCCGCGACTACTACTGGATAGCCAATCACGAGTAGCGCAATTTTCACCCCTGTACGCCCACTATCAAATATACTTTTCCCCCAGATAAAGACCTTATAGAGAAGTTGATAAATGAGTGTATGCTGCAGCAATGTTCTATTTTTCATATGCTTAATGAGCGATAAAATTAGCAGTAACGCAATGATATAAACTGGTACGGTGATAAGCATGTACAGCTCATGCACACCTTCAACAATCATTGTATCCATCACCGCTATCCACATCGGCGTTAGACAAGCAATGAACAAAAGGTTAAGGTCATTATATAGCTTGTCGATAACATTAAAATGAATTTCTGTATCTTTCCATGATGTTCGACCAATGACAACGACTAAATAAACAAAAGATAAAATAAATCCAACTAAAAATCCAATGAATTCATAAAAATTACGTGTAGCAATCGCTTTATCCTTTTCCCACTCCGTTATTTTTTGTTGTAAGAATGATTCTGTAAACGCCATATATATAATATCTGTTTGCGGATTTAATTGTTCAACTTCATGTGTAAAATAATCAAAGTACCTGCTTTCTTTCACTTCATCTGGATAAAACTTTTGTTGATAATCCTCAAATAACATATACGCATTAAATGACTCAAATTGCTCTTTCTTCGTTCGTTCACTATTGGAGAAGACACGCTCACCATCAGTCGCATAATATACGATACCTTCATGTGATTCAAGTGTGTCGAGTAACCGATAAAACTCTCTTACCTGTTCTCTTATTTTTGCTTCTTTTTTACGATTGATGTTCTCCTCATATTGTTCTTGAGCGATGCGATTATTTTCCACTTCACTTAATTTCGGGTTATATCTGTACGAATCATTGTAATCATAAAATAACTCTTCTTCGATCTCTCTCATCTCTTGTTCAGCCAGTGCTTTACCGCTTAAAATATATTCTTCACTTTTATATTTACTAATTAATTGTGTGAGGACGGTAGTAAGACTTTGACTTTCATGAGCGAATGCCCAGCTTTCAAAATAATCGTTTTGATATATACTGCTAAAATCGGCCTCATCTACTAATTCCGTGTCGATGATAGCCTTTATTGTCCCTGTGATACAAACGATCGCAAGCACAAATACCAACACTTTCGTAATAAGTGCATGACTAATATTTCTCAACTTTATACCCCACTCCCCAAACGACTTTTAAATATTTCGGCTCTTTCGGATTGATTTCGATTTTTTCTCGAATTTTCCGAATATGAACTGCCACTGTATTTTCTGGATTGATGGCTCTTTCATTCCATACCTTTTCATAAATTTCTTCAATCGTGAAGACTCTCCCCGCATTTGCGGTCAGAAGCTTTAAAATTTTATACTGTACTGGTGTCAAATGAACTTCTTCTTTATCCACGGTAATGATTTTTCGTTCATCATCAATCGTGAGCCCACCTGTTTGATGTACAGCACTGTTCACCTCAAGGCTACCAAATGTCGTATATCTTCTGAGCTGCGATTTCACCCTCGCTACGAGTTCTAGTGGATTAAACGGCTTAGCCATATAATCATCTGCCCCGATATTTAATCCGAGTATTTTGTCATGATCCTCCGATTTCGCAGACAGCATAATTAACGGAATCATATTCTCTTGTCGAATTTTCATCGTCGCCGTAATGCCATCCATTTTCGGCATCATAATATCCATAATAATGAGGTGAATCGTGTGATCGCGAATAACATCAATCGCCTCTACCCCGTTGTACGCTTTGAATATTTGATATCCTTCATTTTCTAAATAAATGCTAATCGCCCTGACAATTTCTTTATCATCATCACAAATCAAAATGTTCAATTCCATTCACTCCTCCATCGCTTCCCGATCATCTAATCACCCCTATAGGATTCGTATAAGGACATGATACTAAGTAAATCTTAACAAACTCACACACCAATTCTTAAGATTTTCTTAGTGTTTTTTCCACGTAATTGTCATTATAGTGAATTAAATGGTTGGTAGCTTCTAAAAAATAAAGAAGCACCTCCGTAGAAGTGCTTCTTTTCGCTAACTATTGATACAATGTGCCACCAGATTGTTTAAACTCTTTGGCTTTTTCCTTTAAACCTTCTTCCACTGCTTTCGTTTCTTTTTCTTTGACGCTATTGCGAATATCATGTGAGATTCTCATGCTGCAAAACTTCGGTCCGCACATCGAACAAAAATGAGCTACTTTTGCGCCTTCCGCTGGCAATGTTTCATCATGATATTCCATTGCTCGTTCAGGATCTAATGATAAATTGAATTGGTCTCGCCAACGGAATTCAAAGCGTGCTTTCGATAAGGCATCATCTCTTTTTTGCGCTCCCGGATGCCCCTTTGCTAAATCGGCAGCATGAGCAGCAATTTTATACGTAATGACGCCTTCACGTACATCGTCTCTATTTGGTAAACCTAAATGTTCCTTCGGTGTCACATAGCAAAGCATCGCCGTACCAAACCAACCAATCATCGCAGCACCAATCGCAGATGTAATATGATCATAACCTGGTGCAATATCTGTCGTCAGCGGTCCTAATGTGTAAAACGGTGCTTCCTCACAAATTTCTAATTGTTTATCCATATTTTCTTTAATAAGATGCATTGGTACATGGCCAGGCCCTTCTACCATCACTTGCACATCATGCTTCCATGCAATTTTTGTTAACTCACCAAGCGTTTCAAGCTCTGCAAATTGCGCTGCATCATTGGCATCATGAATAGAGCCTGGGCGTAAACCATCTCCAAGGGAAAAGGCTACATCGTATGCTTTCATAATGTTACAAATTTCTTCAAAATGCGTATACAGGAAGTTTTCTTGGTGGTGCGCTAAACACCACTGCGCCATAATTGATCCACCACGCGACACAATGCCTGTTAAACGGTTCGCTGTTAATGGAATATAACGAAGCAGCACACCTGCATGAATCGTGAAATAATCCACTCCCTGTTCGGCTTGTTCAATTAACGTATCACGGTAAATTTCCCATGTCAGATTTTCTACGATTCCATTTACTTTTTCAAGAGCTTGATAAATCGGCACAGTCCCCACTGGAACAGCCGCATTACGGATAATCCATTCACGTGTTGTATGAATATTTTTGCCTGTAGACAGATCCATAATCGTATCGGCGCCCCAGCGTGTAGCCCAAATCATTTTTTCTACTTCTTCTTCAATCGAAGAGGAAACCGCAGAATTCCCAATATTGGCGTTCACTTTAACATGAAAATTGCGTCCAATAATCATCGGTTCTAGCTCTGGATGATTAATATTACAAGGAATAATCGCTCGCCCTCTCGCTACCTCACTCCGCACAAATTCAGGGTCCATATTTTCCCTAATCGCAATAAACTCCATCTCTGGCGTAATAATGCCTTTTTTCGCATAATGAAGTTGGGTCACATTTCTCCCTTCCTTTGCCCACAATGGCTGGCGCTTTAAGTTCGGGAAAATGTTTTGCTGAGCACGCGGATCATGTTCATGTTTATAGCCATTGTCTTCTGGCTTTACTTGCCGTCCCTCATACATTTCTACATCTGCTCGTTCCTCAATCCATTTACTTCGAAGAGCCGTTAACCCTTTTGTGATATCGATGGAAATGCGCGGATCCGTATAAGGCCCACTTGTATCATAAACTTGCACGGGTGAATTTTCCTCTTCCCCTACTGTACTAGTCGTTGGGCTTAGTAAAATTTCTCTCATCGGCACTTTTATATCTGGTCTTGAACCAATCACATATACTTTTTTACTCCCCGGAAAATTGGACATAATCGAAATGTTTTCTTTGTTTAATGACGTTGATGACATAAAAAACTCCTCCTTTATATTTATAAAGGACGAGATCTAGATTAACCGAGTAGTAGTGAGGCAAATTAGAAAGGCACAGCGTAACTCAAATAGGTCAAGCTGATGCTACGTTTTGCAGATACTTTCCTATCCGCAAAAAAAGCTGAATCCATTTATGATAAAGATAAACGGACCCAGCTTACGATATGTATATAGACATTTGCACATATACTAAAGATTTCTAACTTCCCTACGCTGGCATGATCCAGATCAGGTCCAAAGGGTCAAGAAACTTCAATGCGTTTCCCTCTCAGCCCAACTCATTGGACTCCCCTAGTTAACACTATTCAATTACTGCCATTGTACATTATTTCCATCTAAAATAAAAGGATACTTTTCAACTATTTCCTGATAAACGCGTTTGGATAGAACTTTCTGTTAATATAGTTTAATCTTTGGGCATAACGATTGACTTTAAACACTAACCTACATGTTTTTGACCGAATACCGCTGCGTTTTGACCGTTTACCATGAGTTTTAAAATGACTTATATAGGTGCACGTTTTGTCAAATAACTGAAAAAAACCTTCAATCTAAAATAGATTGAAGGTTTTTTGTTTTCTATACAAAAGAATTAGCTATGCACTAGCTCTTTTTCGCTTAGTTCAAGTGCCTCTGCTGTTGAAGCATGAATTTCACGTAGAAGCTCTGGGTGATCCATTAATGATAAACCGTAAGAAGGGATCATTTCTTTAATTTTTGGCTCCCACTCTTTCATATTTTGTGGGAAACAACGTTTGATTACTTCCAGCATAACGTGTACGGCAGTAGAAGCACCTGGAGAAGCGCCTAGTAACGCTGCAACTGAACCATCCGCTGCTGTAATAACCTCTGTACCGAATTGAAGCGTTCCTTTACCGCCCGCTTCAGTATCTTTAATAACTTGTACACGTTGACCTGCTACGATAATATCCCAGTCATCTGCTTTCGCATTCGGGATAAAATCACGTAACTCTTCAATACGTTGTTCTTTTGATAACATGAGCTGCTGAATTAAGTACTTTGTTAAAGCCATTTCTTTAACACCCGCCGCTAATAATGTTGTAATATTATGCGGTTTTACAGAAGCGAATAAATCCATATTTGAACCTGTTTTTAGGAACTTCGGTGAGAAGCCTGCAAATGGTCCGAATAATAATGATTTTTTGTTATCGATATAGCGTGTATCAAGGTGAGGAACAGACATTGGTGGTGCACCCACTTTAGCTTTTCCGTATACTTTTGCATTGTGTTGCTCAACGATTTCTGGATTGTTACACGCTAAGAATAATCCACTAATTGGGAATCCACCGATATGTTTCCCTTCAGGAATACCTGTTTTTTGTAATAGCTCTAAGCTGCCTCCACCTGCGCCAAGGAAGATGAATTTTGCATAGTGGTAATGCATTATACAAGCATCGTTATCGTACACTTTTACTTCCCATAAACCGTCTTTCGTACGTTTAAGGCTCTCAACACTATGATTGTAGTGAACATCTACGTTTTGCGTTTGTAAATGACTAACTAGCATACGTGTTAACGCACCAAAGTTAACGTCTGTACCTGTGTCGATTTTTGTCGCCGCGATACGGTCGTTCGCTGGACGGTCTTGCATCATTAGCGGAATCCATTCTTTTAATGTTTCCGGATCATCAGAAAACTCCATTCCTTGGAATAATGGATTTTGTGACATTGTTTCGAAACGTTTCTTTAAAAACTTGATATTTTCTTCACCTTGTACCATACTCATATGAGGTAACGGCATAATGAAGTCTTGTGGATTACGAATTAAATTATTTTTTACTAAATATGACCAAAACTGCATTGAAACTTGGAATTGTTCGTTAACATTAATTGCTTTTTTAATGTCAACCGAGCCATCCGGTTTTTCAGAAGTGTAGTTAAGCTCGCACAGTGCTGCATGCCCTGTACCAGCATTATTTAATTCGTGAGAGCTTTCCTCTCCTGCTTTTTCAAGCTTCTCAAATACTTTAATATTCCAGTCCGGTGCTAATTCTTTAATGAGTGTCCCTAAAGTCGCACTCATAATTCCGGCACCAATTAAGATAACGTCTGTTGTATTCTCTCTGTTACTCATTTTTACCTTCCTTTTATATCTTAAGATTTGCAGAAAGGATGCAAGCGCTCCCATTGTAGGCGTCATAGCAAGCCAAGGCGCGACCTAGGAACACACCTTTCTTTTCTGTATCATTTATAACCATATCATAGTCTATCACAATTATTAATAGATTAAAACATCTACTACCTATAGGATATTTATAAGCCATTCAAAATCAGGGAAAAGCGAGAATTTTTAGACATTAAAAAGATATCTAGCTCTTTTGTAGATGGTTCAAAATATCGTCACATTCTCGAAACCTAAAAATATTACTTGTTTTAATTACTCATTCAAGTTATAATAAATCCTTATATCTTTCTAGTTTCTCACCATCACTTAAGTTTGTCCCCGGTTCTGACTTCACTCCAATCGATAAGCATCTCGTCTATGACTAGTTGATCACCGACTTTCGGCGGATAACTTATTATATAATAATTTCTCACATAACTACATATTCTATTGGCATGATTCATACAAAAACCCCTAGAACTTTTTAGTCCTAAAGGTGCATCATTGGCTCTATTTCATATCGTTTCTCTATATTCCCTAAATTATCTTGCCCTTACTTAAAATAATACGTTTTACAGCTTAGTCACTTATCTTGTGCCTGATACATAAATTAAATTGATACTTCTAGCATTTATGAAAATGCAATTAGCATTGAGACAATGGCGATTTTCAAAAAGGAAAGGAATGGCTATGGTAAATTTTCAATCTTTTCGTGGCGTTATTACGCAGATCAATGATTTTTTCGTTGGGCAAAATGGAGAAAGCGAAGGCTGTTATACACTCATGACTGTAGAAAACGGAAATGGCGGCATCGTCAATTTTGTCGTCTCCCCTACTACTTACTTTGTAAACCAGGAAATTGTGGCGATTGGTGATCAAATTACAGGCTATTATGATGGCGATGCTCCTGTCCCTTTAATATACCCACCCCAATACCGCGCACTGATCATTGTAAAGGAAAATAACTTCCAAAATGTAAAAGTAGACTTTTTTAATCGCCAATTAGTGAGTAGTGATGGTCAACTACAGTTAAACCTCGCTCCCTTCACACCGATTTCACTAATAAATGAACAGCCTTTTTCCAAAAATCCTGCCAATCGAAATTTAATTGTCATCTATGGGCCTACTACAAGAAGTATTCCAGCCCAAACCACACCTTATAAAATCATCGTTTGGTGTTAAAATATACTATAGAAAACACATGCAATACTAAATAAATAAATGCACGAAATGTAAAATCCATTTCGTGCATTTGTGGTTGTCTTAACCTTAATATTCCCTATCTTCTATAATTTCCTGTGCTTCTTGTAATTGTTGCTTCATCAGCTCTAAGTGCTCTGTGTTTTGCTCCACTAAATCCATATGCTCGTTTCGTTGTTCTGCATTTGAACGTGCATTTTCTGCATGAGATATGGAATTGAACGCATGCTCAACCGCAATTTCCTCTGGGTGTGACATCGCTTGCTTCACCGCCCGATCTGCCTTTTGGACAGAATTACTGAATAACGTACTTGGATGATCCTTTTTCCAACTTGTATCTGAGTGCTTAGCCAATTATGTCGCTCCCCTTCCTGCGAATTAAATAAGTTGCTCTAGACCATAGTATTATAAATTGGTCAGAAAACTATGCAAGGAAGGTAATCGCTAATAAATCCCTTTATAGACAAGACGTCTTTCATCACTTGAATAACTAGCATAATTTTTTTCAACTACGGGCTACTTACTAACGCCGCCAAATCTTCTAAAGATAACTTTTTGAGGACTTCATAACCTTTTCCTATTCCTAAAGGTCTAACAATAACTGTTCCCATATTTGATATTTGACCTAAACCTATATTATCTGGAAAACCATGGGCAATAATGACTTGATTTGTTCCTTTAGGTGGTTTCATTTCTAGTATGGACCGAAGCGTATTGAATGTTTGTTCTTTCCTTAATGAGTTTTTATCTAATTGATAAACTTCAAACCAAAAAGGGTGTATTTGAACAGGTACACAACCGAAAGCCAATTGTGCCGTTTCGATTGTTCTACAAAATGGACTGGCCTGAATAGGGAGACGAATCGGAATGCGCAAATAACGAATCATGTCCCCGTAGTAAATAGCTTGTCTTCTCCCTAGTTCAGAAAGGTTTCTCTGGGTATAGCAGTTTTGGAAATGGATATATGGCTGATCTTCACCCACTGTTGCTTCCCCATGCCGAACATATAAGATCCATCCCCCTTCTCTCAGTAAATTTAAGAGCGATTTTTCCACTTTGCTTGCCTCCCTCCAACTAATATTTAAACTTACCGCTATTGTATGAATATGGATGTGAACCTGTTAAACAACGGGAAATCAGTTACAGTTCCATTAACTTACGCTTTTTTGTGCAATCATTGGTGTTTTTCAGATGTCTGTTGGAAATAATACTTTTACACTTTCATTTGCAAGGAGACGAAATTTATGGATTTACAGTCTGGAACATATTATTGGCCAACCACATTTCCCGATGCACCAACCTATAAAAGGTTAGAAGAAGATATTATTTGTGATGTGCTCATCGTTGGAGGTGGAAGTTCTGCTGCGCAATGTGCTTATTATTTAGCGAATACGCATTTAAATGTCGTTGTAATTGAAAAGTCAACGATTGGGGGCGGTAGTACAAGTGCTAATACGGCGCTCATTCAATATTCAGGGGATAAAATGTTTACGGATTTGATCAATACCTTTGGAGAAGCTTATATTGAACGACATTTAGCATTATTAAAGGCAGCCATTGATGACATTGAAAAAGCGTCCAACACAGTCTCCATCGATTGTGAATTTACGCGTCGCGATACGTTATATGCTGCTAGTTGTCCTGAAGACGTCGCACGCTTAAAAAAGGAATATGATTTTTTAGTAAAAAATAACTGTGACGTTGCCTTTTGGTCAAAAGATGAGATTGAGACAAACTATCCCTTTAGTAGAGATGCCGCTATATACTCATATAACGATGCGGAAATCAATCCTTTTAAATTTACGCATGCACTGTTTGATGATGCTTTTAAAAAGGGGGTTCGCATTTATGAACAGACAGAAATGAATGGACATCATTATGACGAGCAATTAGAGCGGATGATTATTTCTACTAAAAATAAACAGACCATTCAAGCACGCTACGTCATATTTGCAGCGGGATATGAAGGGGTAGACATCAAAAAGGAGAAACAGGTGTCCTTTGTTAGTACGTATACGATCACAACCAATCCTGTCAATGATTTTTCGAGCTGGTATAATCGGACACTCCTTTGGGAAACCGCGCGTCCTTACTTATATTTGCGCACAACGAAAGACAATCGCATTATTATCGGTGGGCTTGATGACAATACAACGTACCAGGAAGATCGAGATTCGAAGTTAATCCATAAAAAGAATCAACTGATTGAAGAATTGAATCATCTATTTCCTAACATCAAAGCAGAACCAGCATATTACCTAGCTGCTTTTTACGGGGGAACCGCAGATGGGCTTCCTATCATCGGTGTTTATGAGCAATATCCAAAAAGCTATTTCCTTTTTGCCTTTGGTGACAACGGGACAGTATACAGCCAGTTGTTAGCGAAAATAATCGCAGAGGAAATTTCAGAAGGGCATAGCCATGACTTACAATACTATTTACAGCATCGTCCACTGCTTAACCAGAAGAAAGACACATAAGGTTAACCGTTAAAAAGTCCCTCCTCTAGCTTTTGTGGGAACCAGTCTATTTTTCATATCATATGATACCAATAATTATGAATGAAGAAGGTGATTGTCATGCGCAATTCTAAATACCTGAATTTTTTGTCCAAATTTGGTATTGGCGGTGCACACCCTGGTGGGCTGGCGTTAACACAGGAGCTTTTCACTATAGAAAATATTAATAAGGATACGCGTGTCCTAGATGTCGGATGTGGTACAGGTCAAACGGCCGCCTATTTAGCGAAAACATATGGTGCACAAGTGACTGGCATAGATATTGACCCACTCATGGTGAAAAAAGCGCAGGAAAGAATGAGAAAAGAACGCTTACCTGTGGACATCATGCAAGGCTCTATCGAACAAATTTCGTTACAAGACCAGACATTTGATGTAATCATTTCGGAATCAGTTCTTTCTTTTGTCCATACACCTCAGGCTCTGAAAGAAGTGTTTCGATTACTAAGAAATGGCGGTCAATTTATTGCCAATGAACTAATCATTACACAACCTTTCGAGGCAGTCACAGAAAAGGAAATCAAAGAATTTTACGGATTTGAATCGATTTTTACGGAACAGCATTGGCTAACTTGTTTGCAACAAGCTGGCTTTACTAATATTCGTAGTGTAAAAAAACGCCCCATCGACCAAAGTCATTCCACCCTTGAATTTCATTACTCACATGATATTGAGCCAGGGCTATACGAAATTATGGATCAGCATGTTGAAATGACCGTAAAATATAAAGACATTTGGGACTATCGCATTTTTTTATGTACGAAATAGCGATTGGATATACGAAACATCTTATTCTCTTTTAAATGGAGTCAAAATGAGCAACATAAAAAAGCACATCAACTTCCGGTCCATTGATGTGCACCATCTCTTCTTCGATGAAAGACAAGCTACCTAAACATGCTTAACAATGCGCCCATTTGCCTGAGCATATTCACCCCATTTGTGATTGTTCCCGCATGCCCCATAAGAGTATTTAAATGCTCTGGTAATCTTCCGAACTGTGAAAATTGAGGTTGTTGATAAGGGGGATAGAAAAATTGCTGCTGCCCCCTCATTTGAGTAGGAGCAAAAAAAGGATTACCCGGTCTTCTCATTTGAGTAGGAGGCCCAAATCTTTGTCTATACATGGGCGAAATCGGTCTTCTTCTATTATCTGGCGGATAAAATCGCATATTACTTCACCACCTATCACGCTTAAACTTTAATATAGTATATGTTGGTATTTTCTAGTAGCTTAGACATTTAGGAAATGAAGTTTAGTTCACATATTAAGGTGTCTGTACAAATTGAACGTTCTTATATAATTTTCGCAGACACATCACACAGTAGTTCCTCGTACTTTTTCAGTTATCGGCACGCATAACTCTAGTAAGGGCAACAAAAAAGAGAGCCTCCTAATCTGCTCTCACTACACAATATAAAACCCTCTCAAAAACTAACCATACACGTGTTACTATATTGTAAATACTGCATATCCCGCTCTTATCTATCTAACTGTTGCAAAATGTGCAGTATTTTCTTTTTATGTGAATGGCCGATTAAGTGACCATATTGGAGATCTTTTGTAGCCCGCGCCTCAAACTCAGCAATCCAATCTCTTTGCCCCATGGCATTTGCTTTTGTTTCATACATATCAAAACTTGAGGAAACTGAACCTTTTGCTGCTACCTTTATAGATTCCGTCGCTCGTCCATAGTCAAATGTTAAAATCGAAACTTCCAAAAATGAAAGCTCACCCGCTTCGTATAACGCATGAGAAATATCAACGATTTGTTCAAATGTCGCATTTCGTACGTCATATTTACTTGAAAGTTCCTCGTAAATATAGCCACTTGATTCATTCTCCTTTAAGTTTGTTGTTGCTGCAACCTCCTTAAAATCTATGTTCGTTTTTGAAGTTGCTTTAGATTGATAAGATGTTGTCATACTTCCTAAAGATTCAATTCTCATTTAATCACTCCTTCAAATGAATGGATGTTTCAAAAATATTCATTAATTGTATCGCGTTAATTTCGTTCTTTTTAATAGTTATTAGGAATTTATTTACATAAAGGAATTTAAAAAGCCCGCTACCACTGTAATCGTGATAACAGACTTGTACTTATTTATGAAATAGCAATTGTATGTGCGGAATCAAAATGATTTGTAATTGTTCTTACTATTTGTCATTTGATTATCTCGATAAAATGTTTTAAAATCCTAGCCGTTAACCCCCAAATCGTATACTGCTCATAATCAAAAAACCATTCCTCCATTGTACGAGTTCTCCATTGATATTGCGCACCGTTCATAATTTTATCAAAGGGAAAGTCCGACGAAGGCATTGGTTCAATGGCCACTGAATGCATATACGGCTCATGATTTAATAACCAGCTAACGGGTACTGTAAATACTTCTTCTACTTCTTCTTTGTTGTAACAATGAATCGTTTGATCGTAATCAATCGTTGCCACAAATGGGTACACAACAAAGGAAGGAGATGCAATATAAGGACTTAATTGCCCGACAACATTCACCATGTCTGGACCAATACCTAATTCTTCTGATGTTTCTCGTACAGCAGCGGCTAGTGGGGATGCATCCGTTGCATCGATTCGACCACCTGGAAAACTAATATCCCCCGGCTGTTTGCGCATTGTCAATGAACGGACTTCAAAAAGAATATGCCACTCCCCATCCACTTGCACTAACGGAATCAAAATGGCTGAACGAAAAGCGGTCTCCTCCCCCATAAAAAGGAATTGATGTTGATGTAATTGATTTTTTAATTTATCCAGGAACATAAAACTCCCCTCACCTTAAAGTTTTCTATTCTTCTTATCGTATCATTAATAGGTTAATGGATAAAGAATATCCGCGTGCTATAGCTTAGCATTTTAAATTCCTTTTGGATGAGACTTATTATATGTGAGGAACGCTCGTTGTATTAGCTTGCATACTGGCTCACTTACAACGGAGAATACTTTGTAGAACTATCAAAAAACCTTGCATATCAGCCAAATTTTAAGCGAAACCATTCAAGCAATCTCATTACGTTAAAATTTCCTTCGTTAATCTTTGCAATTTGCACATATTAATACTTCCAGATGGAAAAATTAATAATGGTTGTAAACTTTAATTTGAGGAGATGGAAATGATGTCAGAAATTTTATTTACTGCAAATGCAACAGCTTTTGGTGGACTAGAAGGAAAAGTACAGTCACCGGATAACATGATTAATATGAAAACTGCCCTCCCAGGAAGTCCAAGTGCAGAGAAATTAGATAACGCTACAAATCCTGAGCAATTATTCGCAGCAGCCTACGCTACTTGCTTTGATAGTGCTTTACAAATTGTAGCGAATAAGGAACAGATGAAGTTCGATTCGGAGGTCACAGCTACTGTCAGCTTATCCGAAGATGACGTCGGTGAAGGCTATCAACTAGCCATTCACTTACAAGTAAAAGGCAACAATATCGAAAAAAGCCAATTAGAAGATTTAGTTCAAAAAGCAAGCCAAGTGTGGCCATACTCAGAAGCTAAAAGAAAAAATATGGATTTTTCATTAGAGGTACAATAGGCAACGGAGAAAGACACATCTCGACCGAAATTGGTCGAGATGCTGTTTTATATTTGCACATATATTATGAAAATCTCACTTACTTTATGATACGATTGTCCATGACTAGTTTAATTGATGTTTTATATTAAATTAAAGTAGCACACCATTTCAAATAACTATTTTTCAAGAGGTGATTATGTGAACCGTCAACAAACGGAAAAATTGTGGCGTGAAGAGAAATACCGTGTGATGTTCCATAGTCAAAAGCATTACAATCAAATTAGGCAAGCGATGCGTGATCAGCAGGACCATACACAAATCGAACAATTAATCCACGCTGCGCTACAACAAACGCCAACAGAAGGTAGCAAGCGCAATGCGTGCCAACATATGTGGGGCTATTTCCGTAAAATAACTACACCCGAAGAAAAGCAAACATACGAACAACTGCTACACAAGAAGGATTTCTCAACACTTCTTTCCTTGTTACAACAATTAGCCAATCAATATAACGTCACTTATTTACGAGAAAGTACGATTTTACAGGGGGACGGACAATAAGAAGGATACTTTTTATACTAGTCTCTGTTATTATAATCCTCTCGCAGACTATAAGTTAGATCGTATAACTTTAGGAGAACGAACATGAACCAAAACAAGAACAATACAGAAGTCATCTACCTTTCTGACCCATCTGAATGCTTAAGACATCCTTTTCATCATAAACAAATCGTCTTTACAGGAGCCCTTTCCACGATGACACGTTCAGAAGCGGCGAAAAAAGTACGAGCTTGTGGCGGGATTGTACAAGGGGCTGTTACAAAGGAAACCGATTTCGTAATTCTTGGCAAGCAACGCCGTAGCATTAGTACAAAACAATTAAAAGCAGAACAATTCATTCACCTTGGTTTAGACATTCAAATGATTACTGAGGATGATTTTATATGGCTTATTTCTATTTAAACAATACATATACGACTATCCTCCTAAAATCCATCTTATCAAAAAAGGTATGTGAACAACGTTGTTCACATACCTTTTCACCTATATTTATATCCCATTATCCAGAAAGTAAAGTGAATTTAATAGAATATCTCACCACAAAATTGGAAAAATAGAACCATTTTTATTATGATAGAATTAGTGAGATTGCCCATCAACTAGATCTCATTACATTCCCCTGACAACTAGAGGCATTTCTTATAAAAATAATGTGTTACTTTCGGAATTAAAATAAATAAAAAAGAAGGTGGATACATGAAAAACCTCATTCGTGGAGAAAAGGTGAAATTATCAGATTATACTTCTAACAATCGATTAGAGGTAGAGATCCAAATTGAATCAAATTTTGAGATTGATATTACCTGTTTCGGATTGGACGCAAACAAACAGTTAACCGATGACCGTTATATGATTTTTTACAATCAATTACTGTCTCCATTAAACGAAATACGCCTGCATTCATCTGGCAATGGTATTGGTACATTTTCAATCGATTTATCCAAGCTCCCATCTACTATTCAGTCTCTCGTTTTCACAGCGACCATTGATGGCAATGGAACGATGGGCATAATTCACTCAGGCTCCATTATCATTAAAACGAATGGCCAGCCTATTTTAAACTATGCATTAAAGCCTACTGACTTTAAAAACGAAAAAGCAATTATTATAACTGAAATGTATTATAAATCCCTTTGGAGAGTCGCTGCTGTTGGTCAGGGCTTTGATGGAGGGCTTGCCGCATTACTAACTAGCTTTGGTGGTGTAGCCGAGGAAGAACAAGGCACTATCACTCAGCCACAAAGTGTAGCACCTGCTGCTACTATTACCGATAAGAAAGTAATGCTTGAAAAGAGGTTAGAAAAAGAGGCTCCCAAGCTGCTGGACCTTTCTAAAAAAGCGCAAATCTCTTTGGAAAAAGTAGGGCTTCAACATCACAATGCAAAGGTTGCACTATGCTTAGATATTTCAGGCTCTATGGCTCATTTATATCGTTCTGGGAAAATCCAAAATTTTGCCGAACGTATTTTAGCATTAGGCACACGATTTGATGACGATGGCTCAATTGATATTTTCTTATTCGGCAAAAATGCGCACGATACCGGAGAACTTACAATTAGCAACTTTAATGGTTTTGTAAATCACCTCATCCGTGAATATCCGCTTGAAACAAGTACGTACTATGCCAAAGCAATGAAAGCAATCCGCCAGCATTATTTCGGTTCAGCACAAAATCGTAAACAGCCCTTATCTCAAAATGTCCCCATTTACGTGATGTTCGTTACAGATGGGGATACATTTGATAAAGAGGAAACGACAAAACACATTCAAGAGTCTTCTTACGAACCGATATTTTGGCAGTTTATGGCGATAGGAGAATCAAATAAAGACGTGAAAAAAGGATTTTTCAAAAGCCTTTTCCAATCAGACTTTACCTTCCTAGAACAACTCGATAATTTACCTGGGCGCTACATCGACAATGCAGACTTCTTTAGTGTAAAAGATCCGTCCGCTATTTCTGACAATGAACTGTATGACTTACTCATGCAAGAATATCCCGATTGGGTGAAAGCTGCGAAGGGAAAAGCGTTAATATAGCATCAGTTACTTAAAAATGCTACTGATGCAAACAGGCAAACTTAAACCTCATGCATGCCATTTAAATACATGAGGTTTATATTGTCTAATGCTGCGAATGTTAAAAAACAGGAGACCGATTTACACCGACAGGCAAGTAATACGAAAGATTATTTGTAATCCTCTCCCCAACTCTATACCCAATAGATGCTGCTTTTCCGTTTAACAGAAAGCTTCCTAACAGCACATTACCTGCCTGCGTTCCTTTCTCACTGTTAAACGAAATGGTAGGATGCTCGATGTATTGCTGATACACAGGGGTATACGCCGAATAAGACCTTTGATGATCCGCATGCATTAACCGACCATCTTTACTGAATATTTCTACTGTGTCTCCCTCTCTCCCAAAGGCAGGCTTTTTCACATAAGGCATTCCCTTTTGTAAAAAAACATCCGCTTCAAGATATGTCGGAAGGAAATAGTCATCAATCCACCGATGTTCTTGCTCCGTAAAAAACGGATGCTGCTTTTCATGTAATCCCCAAATAACGGCCTGCACCACTTTATTTTGTAATAAAAAGGCGGAAGGTGGGTTGATAATAGCGAGTTTTTTCTGTTCAACCAGCTCCAATAACCATAAACCAATTGGATTTCCAGCATGATCTTCATCCAGTATCAAATTTTCGATTGGGAATGTTTGACGATACAAAATATCTATTTTCTTCCCCTCTTCATCAAAAAGCCCCACGTCTTTTTGAATATGTAGCTGATGAAGGGGTGTAAACTTCGAGGACTGTATACTTTGTTGAAGATACAACACCGTTTCGTAATCCTCGATATGATCCTCGTGCGCAGTAAAGACAATATGAGGAGAGTGCTTATTCGTGCTACCGTATACACTGTCATGAACAGCTTTTCGTAAAAGCGGCTCCATCCCCTCGTTTGGATTTTCCACGTCAAATTCGTTACATATCATTCCATTGATCGAAAATAGCTCTTTAATAAATGTCGGTGTATCTGCATTTATTTCAATACACTTATAGCTACCCCCATATGGAATGAGGTCAAGTCGTGAAATCACACTCTCGAACGGAAGCGTTTTTAGCCTGATAAAGGAAAGGGTTTCTTTTGGAAAGCCCATGTCAAGCAGGGTTTCATCGGTTACTTTTCGAAGTAAAGATCCCATTTTAAAAAATATGGCACCAATTCGTTCACTGACCAGACGGATATGAGCAACTTCAGCTTCAGTCAAAAGCGCCATATCATAAAGTGCATATTCCTCTCCGTAAAGATCCGCCCAAAAGCCTTCTATTTTCTCATAAAATTGCTGTCGCTTTGTATGATACATTTGTTCCGTCAAACCGCTTCTAAATCCTTCACATATATGACATATACGCCGCGGTCTTCATCAATTTCTGTAGAGGTAACAAGCTTTTGCCCGATGCCTGGCACATCCACAACATCCTTTAACAGAAAGCGAAGCACTTCGAAATGAGAGTTGCAAGGAATACGTGAAAACAAACGATAATTTTCTCGCTCATTCGGGCTTCGAAACTCAATATGTATCCCTTCGCCGCGAAAGCTTCTTTCATCTTCCCCCGACAAATTCCTTCCTAGCTCTTTCACTACTAAAATGTCTTCATCTCCGTCCATCTCATTCGCCGTTAGCTCATATTGGGTTCCTTTCATAATAAAATATGTACATAGCTGTCTTGCGTAACATTCATCCACGCCTACATTTGGAATCATATATTCATAGAAAGGCTCATAGTGCCCATTGCCTTTATCAATATAGTAAATTAATTGCTTCAATGACATTCCCACCTCAAGTTAGTACGATAAACATTTCGCTAAAACCCAACCAACCGCTAATGATAACGATAATAGCATCGTCCCTACTGCTCGATTATCTTCTTCAATCGCTTTTTGAATACTAAAACGGATCGTAATGATTTCTGCTAAGATAAATACTACGATTTGAGACACAATCCCGATGACACCCCAGATGGCCATATCCACTAGTGATACCGAATATTCAGCAGCGGCGCCTAAAACAAGCGCTAATCCCATCACTTTTCCACCAAGAAGCATAGCCGCTGATACATTTTTCTCAGCAATCAGCTTAAATTCCTTAATCTTTGGCGTGCTAATAGTAAATAATGCGACTCCCACAACAAGCAGAAGCAAGGCAACTCCTAAATATGCTAAAAAATTAATATATAAATTCACATAAATCCTCCCTTTTCACTTTCAACTTTTATCCGCCATAGCTTTTTGATCCACTACCAAACCCTGAGCTTGACTGGGTCCCCCCTTTAAATGAGGCACTATTTTTATATTTTTCATAGTCACTACTTATTAATAATGAATTTTTATCCTTATAATAACGGCCGCCATAGTAGTAATGACCTCGGTAAGTTGAATCATCATCACATACCCACACACCTTGCTCGTCGTCCCAATCCCAATCGTCACAATTTCCATCAGTCGGTTGCGGCGGGAGATCGACGCTTGATGAATCGCACCCCGCAAGACCCATTGTGAGCGCAGTCGTTGTTACGCCTAGCATTATTTTTCGTGTATTTCCCACTATTTCACCCCCTTCCTCTATTTACATCATACTATTACGAACGAATATAAAAAAAGATTCAGAAATATCATTTTAAGGTAATAAGTTGCAATTTTAGATATAATCCCTGTGATATATAAGTTCATTTTAGTATTCTAGCATAACGATTGACTTTAAAAATCGAGCTGCAGCTTGCGGGGTTTTGACTGGATACCGCGAACTTTTGCTCGGATACGGTGTCTTTTTGACCGGATACCGCAACTTTTTGCTCGGATATCGTAGCTTAACATAGCATAGTAGATTCCATCCTTTATGCACAATAACGCAACATTGCACAAGTGACTTGTTTATGACAAACCACTTGTGCAATGCTTATTTTATGCATTTATTCATTCCAGAAGCCTGCTTGCTCCAACTTCTTTTTCCCTTTGAATGCAACGAATACACATCCGATATTAATGATTAGCATAAGGACAATGGCATATAAAACTAAGCTATAACTTCCGGTAATATCAAAGACATAGCCATATGCCGGCAATGCAACGACTGACGAGATGGCTAGTCCTATGGAAGCATTGGCATAAATTTGACTGTATTCTTTATTGCCAAACAAACTTGTCGTCAGGGCTGGTCCCAATGTTCCAATAGAAGAAGAGATAAACCCGAAAAGTCCAACAGCCACCATGATAATGGTTGAGCTAGAAGCAAGGAACAATAACAAACCAATCGCTACTAATCCGACAATCATCGTGAAAATTGTTGTATTTTTCGACCCAATTTTATCACTTAAAAAGCCAATAATCAGTGCCCCAATGAGCACGCCAATCATATAGCCACTCATTACCTTCCCTGCAAATGTTACATCAAACCCTTTGTTCATTAAAAACGTGGGGATATGCACCGAAAAGCTTGCGATTGAGGTAACTAAAAAGAAAAAGAGTACTAATGCATAAAAAGCGGAAGATTTCTTCGCTATAGCCATCGTGACACCTTTATTACTTGCCTCACTAGCACTCGTATCGCCCGTATTTTTTGCTTCCTCTACCCCATATGGCAGTAGCCCTTTATCTTTTGGTGACTTCCTTATAAGAAGAAATGTGACAGGAACAACGATTAAAATAATGGCAATACCCACAATCACATAAGATGCTCTCCAGCCTTGATTGGCAATCAAATTCCCCACGATTGGCTGTGCCACCGCTCCAAGCGCCCCGCCTGCAGCACTTAAAATGCCGAGCGCTAGTCCATTGCTCTTTTTAAACCACTGATTAATTAACACAGGACCTGCGATAACGGTAATGACCACTCCACCAACTGCCAGTGGAATGGCTAACACATACCAGCCCCAAACCGAATTCATTAAACCGAATAAGGCGAATGCGCCAGCTTGCAAAATAATCGTAATTACTAGTAGTAAACGCGTATTATATTTCATCATTAACTTTCCAGCTATCGGTAAAATGATAATGGTCACAATGGCTGATATACTAAAATATAACGATAAACTTCCGATACCTACGCCAAGGTCTTTTGTGACAGGTGTTAAAAAAAGCCCCGCGGAATTATTTAAACCACCTTTTCCTAACCCGACAATAATACATAGTCCTACCAAAATCCACCAGGCATAGTGAATTTTCATTTTATTTTGACTCATGAGGGCTCTCCTATTTGCTTTATATTTTGCATGAAACTTAGTTATGTGCCTTCCTCATCCATTCGTTAAAATCTGAAATACTCGGATTGGCAATATAATGGCCGCCCTCTACTTGGATTGTCTGTCCCGTTATGAACTTAGACTCATCCGAAGCTAAAAATAAAACGGTATAGCCTATATCATCTGGTTCCCCGTGATACGGTAACGCATTGTATTTCGCGAAAATATCCAACACCTCAGGCGCCATATTCCGTTTGGCAGCAGGCGTTAAAATTAACCCGGGCGCTACTGCATTACATCGAATATGATCTTTTCCGTATTGCGTAGCGATATACTTTGTCAGATTGATAACCGCTGCTTTCGATGCTCCGTATGCAGCACGAACAGCATCACCGGTAAATCCAGCCATCGATGCTGTATTAATAATCGAGCCGCCACCAGCCTTTATCATGTGCGGTATAGCAAACCGACTGCCAAGCAACACACTCTTTAAATTCACATTCATGAGTCGATCCCATTCATCTAAATCTAGATTCACAACATCTAAATCTTTCTGAAGATTCGTTAGTCCTACGTTGTTAAATAACACCGTTATGTGACCAAAATATTCAACGGTATATTCAATCGCTTCCTTAATGGACTTTTCATCTCCCGCATCAAGAAATATCCCAACCGCCTCTCCACCTTGGGCTTTGATACTTTCTGCCGCTTCCTTCGCCCCATCCATATTAAAATCCGCGATGACTACTTTTGCGCCTTCTTTTGCTAATAATAGCGCGGTCGATAATCCTATACCTGATGCTCCACCCGTTATAAGTGCAACCTTATCTTGTACTCTTCCCATTACGCTAAAACTCCTTTCAAAAATAAACCTCTATATAATTTACCCAATTTTTTTAAACATCCACGGAATTTGTGATTCCAATATTTTCTTATTAGTTGATGAATATAATCTCTATTAATAAACAATATAATTTCGTTAAGAAGTATAACGTCTTATTTCGAGACCTTGTCATGAAGAAATACGATTACTCAACTGCTCAAGCCCATGATATGGGAATTGTTGCGAACATAATGCAATAAGATAACCTTTTCAAAGGACTTTCCTAAATTGAACTGATGACCATTTTATTAAAGATGAAAATTTTCCAAATAAGCCTTTGCATGATGATGGCTACTGGATTATTGCTGGCGGATTTTTTATAAGTAACAAATGATTCAGATTTTAGATAGTATTACTGTGGATATATGTAAGTTCCAGCATTACGTTTTGCTCGAATACTACGAAGCACGGTAGTTACTATATGAACGCTACAAAAGTCGGAAGTTTTAGGATGATTTATATAGTAACCTACTACACAAATGCGAAAGGTTGAGAATATGGATGAAAGAACAGGAGGCACTCGATGCAAGACAAAATTGTAATTATTACAGGCGCAAATTCTGGGATTGGTAAAGCAGCTACTCTAAAATTTGCAACAGAAGGATATCGTGTCATTATGGCTTGCCGCAATCTGAAAATTAGTACCGCTGTCCAACACGATATTATGGAAACGACTAAAAATAGGAATGTAGATTTGATGGAACTGGATATTTCTTCTTTTGATTCGATTCGTACATTTTGCACTGCTTTTAAAGCCAAATACCCGCGGTTGGACATCCTCATCCATAACGCCGCATACTTAAATCATGGTGAAAAAGAGTATAAACTTAGTCCAGAGCATATTGAATTGTCTTTCGCGACGAATACATTCGGCCCTTTTTTCATGACTCGCTTATTGGCCGATCATCTGGCAAAATCACCAGACCCAAGAGTTCTTCATGCTTGTACGACAAATATTAAAAACTTCTTTGACCCGAAAAGGAAGATTGAATTCGATAATTTGCGCGGAGAGTATAAA
This sequence comes from Lysinibacillus sp. KU-BSD001, assembly GCF_042920265.1. Classification (NCBI taxonomy): domain Bacteria; kingdom Bacillati; phylum Bacillota; class Bacilli; order Caryophanales; family Bacillaceae; genus Lysinibacillus; species Lysinibacillus sp. KU-BSD001. The sequence continues at coordinate 23,013 of NZ_JBDQZI010000011.1, forward strand.
GGCAAGCGACCTTATAGCACGTATAAAATGTACGGAGACTCGAAAATGGCGTTATTAATGCTAACCTTTAAACTGGCAGAAGAATATAAACACATGGGGATTAAAGTGAATGCCATTCAAATTAACCGTGTCAAACTATCAAAAGAGACAATAGAAAAAATGCATTCCATTTGGAAAGTATTTGCCCATTTACAAAACCTCACGAACCCTTTACCAGCGGGCATGGCGGATAACTATTTTCACATTTGTACCTCGGATGCATTTAAAGATACGACCGGCCAACTGATTAATCATAAAAGAGAGATTTTAAAACCAGCCACATCCGAAAAAGGCTTTACACAATTGAAAAACATATTTGGTTCAACTACCTATCCTAAATACGCCATCAATCCTCAAAATGTTGAACAAATATGGAAGTTAAGCATAGCTGTCACGGAAAACTAAGATGTTAATTTTTATATAAAAAAGCCCGAGTGATTTGTTTATTCACTCGGACTCTATTTATAGAAAGATTATTTTTGTGCTTGACGCATTAATTCCTGGAAATCAGGAGCACTTGGATTAGCAATATAATGGCCGCCTTCAACTTGAATTGTTTGGCCAGTGATGAACTTAGACTCATCGGAGGCTAAAAATACAGCTGTATAGCCGATATCATCTGCTTCACCATGGTATGGTAACGCATTGTACTTCGCGAAAATATCTAATACTTGTTGACTCATATTACGCTTTGCAGCTGGTGTTAAAATTAAACCAGGTGCAATTGCATTACAGCGGATTTTGTCTTTCCCGTATTGAGCCGCGATGTATTTCGTTAAGTTCACTACCGCCGCCTTTGAAGCGCCATAAGCAGAACGCACAACGTCGCCTGTGAATCCAGCCATCGATGCTGTATTAATAATTGAACCGCCACCAGCTTTCGCCATATGTGGGATGGCATAGCGACTACCAACTAATACACTCTTTAAGTTGACATTCATTAGTCGGTCCCACTCTTCTAAATCAAGATTTACTACATCTAAATCTTTCTGAAGATTCGTTAAGCCAACATTGTTAAATAGAACAGTGATCGTACCAAAATGTGCTACTGTTTGTTCGATGGCTTCTTTAATTGAATTTTCGTCACCTGCATCAAGGAACATACCGATAGCTTCTCCGCCTTGCGCGTTAATATTTTCAGCTACCTCCTTCGCTCCTTCTACATTAAAATCGGCAACGACTACTTTTGCGCCCTCTTTTGCCAATAATGTTGCTGCAGATAATCCAATACCTGAAGCCCCTCCTGTTACTAATGCTACTTTACCTTGTACTCTTCCCATTGATAAGCACTCCTTTCTTGTGATGTATAAACATCCATTCAATTTTTTCGTTTGATTACCCCGATCAACCGATGTCATTTCTATGGGAATTGGATCTGTGCTCTGAAATGGGCATCAGTTGTGGGCATCCTCTCTTCGGAATTTTGCATAAATCAACTTTTAGCAAGACCTGCGCCATCCACCTTAAACAATGGATGGTATATTAACCAGTTCAAAAATGATAGGACCGAATAGACTCACCTTTAAAAACAACAGGACATTCTGAATAATTTCCCTAACATAGGATAAACGGATACAGAAATACTTATGGTGTCTGATACGAAGGAATATCTGATTTGTCTAGTTCGTCCCCTTTTACAACTGGCAATAACTCACTGATGATTTATGGTGATCATCCTACTATTTACAGAGGAACTGCAAAGGCATAAAGTTTCATTTCCATCATATTATTAATAACTTCGAACAGCTCAATCTAAAATTATTAATACGTAATGAGAAACTCAAACTTACAAAAAGCAATTATACTACATTTGTAGTTTAATTGTATTGTTAGAAACTCAAAATATCAGGATAACGAAATTGTTTAATATTTTTATCTTGCGCAAAATTTCATACAATTTATTGTTCAGTGGACGATCGTGCTAGCACTGGGTTTTTTTGTTGTGTTGGCACGGGAATATAACTGTATCTAGATAAGTGCATTTGGGCTCGTACGAGGGGGTTTTTGACGGGACGCAGCAACGTTTTTTAATTAGTATGGTAAAATATTTAATCTTTCTTTATAGTAGGTAGTTGCGAAGCACAGAGGTTACGATATGAACGCTACGAATATCGACAGTTTTAAGTTGATTTATATACAACCGTAAAACATTAGACGACAACGAAAAATAAAACGCGAATGCTACAATTTACTAGCATTCGCGTTTGTTTATCTTTATGGCTTCTTTATATCAACCTTGTTGCCTAATTAGAGTTAATGTGATTACATAGCGTTATTGATTTTCTTACATGTAATACTGTTTTGCTTAATAGCCTTAGTTAAGCTTAAATTGCATATTCAAAAAGTGGGTCAAGTTTTTTTAATTCCTCAGGAGAAATTGTATTTACTTCACTTTCGAAATCTACTTTTAGCCACCAATCAGGTGTTGCTTTTTCATTAATATAATCAACTTTTAGTTTTATTTCCATTCCTCGGTTCATTAATGCTGAAATCGCAGTAGTATAAAATCGGGGAACGAATCCTAATTTTGTACCCATTCCTGCATAAACAGCAATCGCATTATAATCTACAGGATTCTCCGGCTCTAACTTTAAATATATTTTATTCGTAGTTTTCACAATATCCATCCAGTTAGAAGGCAAATTGTTTTGATGTCGCATGCCATTAATAAAAAATTTAGTAGCCAACTTTCCTTCTTGTATTATTAATGGCTTCTCAAACGAATAAAAATCTGTAGCTAATTTCCCGCGAGTTTGTTCTAATAAATCCATCTTAGTAGATTCTTTCTTTAAGTGGAATTCATCTAGAATTTGTTCAAAATCTGAACGAATATCTGACGGTAGACGTCGATCGAAAGCAGCAAATAATTTATTAGATACATAATTTTTCTTTAAATCTGGAAATGAAGGATGTAATATATATCCATTATCTAATGCCCCTCTTACTTTTTGAACACCTTCACTTTGCCACGTATAAGAAAATTCATATTGATTATCCGTAAAAGATAATGTTCCAATATGGTAATTTAAACGCGTCTCTGAATTTTGCCAAACAAGCCATAAGGACTGATGTTTTCCCATTATTACTCCCCCTCTCCTAACCATTGTAAAATACTTTTTCGTCTAAAGGAAATAATTAATTTTAACCATTGCTTCTGAATATCACTTAAAATTTCATATTCATCAATCATTTTATTGAATATCTCAAAATCAAACTGCTTAATTCGCTCAACAATCGATTTAGATTCATTTTTATAATATTTACTAAGATATTGTATCATGTCTATAGACTTTACCTTTTTCTTTTCAAATAACCCTCCCTTTACAGTTGATTTCCTCATATATTTCTCCAGTTTATTTCTGTCAGTAATATGAGCTAATAACTGTTGATCGTCAAAACGAAATCCTAATGATGCGCCATTATCATAGATTGTTGAAAAAGATTGTTTTTCTATTGATTCAAACAAAATAATCCAATTATAAGGGTGACGATCTTGATTACCGATTAGAATGTCAAAATAATTCATTTCAATGAAATCTTGCTTGATTTGTTCCCAAAAATGTAGCTGTTTCATATATTGAAATCCTTGTTCAATTAGTTCTTCGACCGTTAAAGAAGACTCTATAAAACCTTCATACCCATCAAACATACTCAGTAATGAACCACCTTCTTCATTCATTACCCCCTTAGGGATGAAATTTTTTAAAAGACTCCCTCTGCGTTCATTTCGAAAAACAATTTCAACATCCATCACTTTTAAACCTAATAGCCTTCCAATATCTGCGGCTATTAATTCTGTAATATCTTCCCACGAAACACCTACTTTAAATTGCCTTGGATACTTAATTAAATATAGCTCTTTTGTAATAGGGTGGATTAATTCTTCTTTTTCCAGCGTACTTTTACCACCAAAACCGATTCTTTCCCATGAACTAATATCTTTCAATAACGCTTCCCCCTTCCGTTATTAATGTTTGAATTGGCGATCAGACTAGAATACAAAATAAATCCTCTTGAATTATTTGTTAATAATTGTATCATAAATAAGAACATATATTCTCATTTTACAAGGAGGTGATCAAAATGGCAATTGGAAATCGTTATAAAACTGGTCAACGTTCAAACGCAAACGCATATTATGCATGGGATGGTTATACTGATGGTACTTTTAGTCCAAAGCCTACAATCGAAGAATCAAAAATTAAATTAGAAACAGGCGAAGTATTCCCACCTATTAACTCCTGCGACAAAGGAGCTTATTGGAAAATGACCTCTTACGCATAAAGTAAATAAAACCTGCTTGAATCTGATTCAAGCAGGTTTTATTTGAATTTTAGCAAGCTTATCATAAATCACTACCTTCGCATAAATTTTCAGTTTTATTATTTTCGCTTTTAAACATATAAATAAAAATACCGAAATAGCGGTAGCAAACATGCATTTTTTCATCATAAACATCAAGCAGGTACAACCGGTGGTTCAAAACTTCTATAGGACACTACTTCTTTTGGTTTCCGATAACTAATTATGTGCTACTTCAACCATTTGAAAAATAAATCCATTGCCCAACCTGAATTTTATTGAATGTATATAGTTATTCGAACTCTTGATTGTCCGGAAACTGTACATGCGGGCATCGTTTGCTTAACTCAGCGATAAACTCCATTTTATCTTTTGGTAAAACGTTTATACTACGATGCGCTTCTGCCTTATAAAATAATTCAATTCCCTTATCAGATGCTGAAATTCGGTAGCCAGTCCACTGATCTGTCGTTGGCGCAACCTTTGTTATACTGTGATACGGAATTTTAATTTTAAATGGTCCACCTTTAACTAATAAGTAATCTTCATGTAAAACATACTTCACAGAAATGACGTACCACCATACAAAAATGGCTGAAATGATAAGCATCGCAAACATAATGATGACAATTGATAATGATGTTATGAGGGGAAGCAGTGTGATAGCCCCCATTCCCCAAATCATTAAGAATATAACTATTATAGAAAACATATCTACTTTTACATGATAAACCATCACTTCAAGCACACCTTTCTTGCGATATTTGTACAAATAGTTCACAAAAAAGCGCTAGAATAAAATCCGTTAGCCTTTTATATTATATGTCTCTACGTTAAGTCGCCGCTGCAGAAGCTGCTGCTTGGTCAGCTTTCACACAATCAATGGCGATCACGAATGATCGTTTCCATTTGTTCATCCACGATTTGAACTTGATAGCTATCGCCCCAAGTGAACCACTCCTTGCTCACTTTTCCAATCACTTCCCCATGCTGTAACACCTGGAAATTCATATCCCACCAGTTCCCTTGTACCTCAATCCCTGCCGCATCAATCGTATAGCGTGCTTTTAAAAACGAAAACTCCTTCTTAATCGTCAGCACCTCTTGACCATTTACCTCAACAAAAAACTTCGGTAAAAAGCTAAACACCTTTTTTGTAATAAGGGCGACTTCCTCCCTTGCAGCATTCATAATAGAAAACGTCTTTGGGATTTGCAGAAAACTACCCTCCACATAATAAACGTCATTCTCCTGTTGATTCTTTACCGTAAATTTACCGCTTAGACTAAACACCTTCTGTTTGATGTACAGTTGCTTCACATTTACCCCTCCTCCACCTGGTAGCTTTCTTCTTAATCGGTCAAGTGAACTTCGATACTTTACCAAAATACACTTCTTTTATTACTAAGTAACAATTGATTTCATCAACTCCACCACATAGCCAAAACAAATAATGACCAGTGAGAAGTAAGTATGCCTATACAACCAATGACTAGGAAATATATACCGAGTTTATTTTTATCCAATATGTTCTTTTTACTGGCGATATAGGTTAATACAATTGTAACTACATACAAGAAAACGCTTGTAGCGGTTAGTATAGTTAAATAATATACAGGTGCTATTGAAGCAATATTTTCATTCATAAAATAAGCAATGCCCTGACCGAATATTCCGACTATAGTCGCTAAAATCAGACAGCTACATATAAGAATATTAGATTTTACCACTACCCCTACCTCCGCATTAAACACAGTTTGTTCAACAAAACTATATGCTGAATTTTACTTTCTGACACTATCATACATTATTTTCTAAACGATTACGCTAATTGAGAGATAATTCCAATGAAACTCTTAATATCACAAATTTCCAAATCAACTCAACGAAACCATATTTTAATAATTGATATAGTCAACCAAAGTAATAGATAATGATGTCGTTAAAAATCTATTACAAAGGAAAATGATAATGAAGCATAAATTTAAAAAATATTTATTCGTCCCCGCTATGGTAACTGCATTATTAGCTTCTCCATTTAGTGCTGTTGCCTCAGTAAATGACATCCACATGTCATATTTATATGGCGAAACTACTGATAACTACATAAAAAATATAGAGTTAACTCAAGGTGCGTTAAATACGGCTACCCCCTTATTTTACGAGTTAAACGCTGACGGCAGTCTGAAATCTTTAATAAATCAGCGTTTAATAGAAGAATTACATAATCGTGGATTAAAAGTAGTGCCATTTATTTCTAACCATTTTGATCGTAAATTAGGGCAAATCGCAATGCAAAACCGAGAACAGTTATCCACTCAACTCGCGGATTCGATTGTGAAAAATAATTTAGATGGGATCGATATTGATATTGAAAATTTAAACTATACAGATAAAGAAGCATTTACAGATTTTATTCGATTATTACGTGAGAAAATGCCTCCAGATAAAACCGTATCGATAGCCGTTGCTGCAAATCCAAATGGATGGACAATTGGCTGGCATGGTTCATATGATTATTTAAAACTAAGTGAGTATAGCGATTACTTAATGGTAATGGCCTATGATGAAAGTTGGAATGGTGGTCCGGTTGGTCCTGTCGCGAGTTTATCCTTTGTTGAAAATTCGATTAAATATTTATTAAAACAAGGAGTAAATCCGAATAAAATCATTTTAGGTCTTCCTTTTTATGGTCGAATTTGGAAAGATGATGAAGCAATAGGTGGCTATGGTATCGCGAATAACGCTGTAAAAACCATCGTGAATAAACATAACGGAAAATACTATTTTGATGATGCTTCCAAATCGCCTTATGCTAAATTCACAGTTAAAAGCAGTGATTCTCCCACGTATGTTGATGGGAAAAAACTAACACTAGGAAATTATACACTATGGCATGAAAATGATTTGTCTTTAAAATATAAATTAAGATTAGTAGAGAAATACAATTTAAGAGGCACTGGTAGTTGGGAATTAACTCAAGCAGATAAAGGAATATGGAATTTTTATTCAGCTTGGGCAAATGGACAGCATCATTTTATCGATTCAGAAAATCATTGGGCTGAGCATGAGATTATGTCCCTTTATCGAAAAGGCTGGATTAAAGGCAAAAACGAATACACATTTGACCCAAACGGTGATTTAACGAGAGCACAAGCTATTTCCATTATCGTAAACGCAATCGGTTTAAACAAAACAAACGAAACAGTACCGAACTACTTTAAGGATGTGCCAACGAACTATTGGGCAAAACGGGCTATCGAAATTGCCCATCAATACAATATTGTTAATGGAACGAGTGCCAACAGATTTGAACCAAATGCCAAAATTACACGAGCTCAATTTGCAGCTATATTATCGAGAGTGTTAGACTACCCAATAAATAATACGACGGAATCACCTTTTTATGATGTACGAAAAGATCATTGGGCGTATGTAGATATTTTAAAACTAAGCAGCAAAGGCATTATTAGAGGAAAAGTAGACGGTGGATTTGACCCGAACGATCATATTAAAAGAGGGCAAATGGCCGCGATGGTGAATCGAGCAAGTGAAGATTTAGAAAAATATCCAATGAAAAAATAAGTTCCCTCCCCATTAGGTAGACCGATGAAAAATTAAAATCTGTTTATCGAATTAACGGGTTCGGTTCAGAAGTACAAAACTTAAATAAACATCATAAATAGCAATGAAATTAGCATCAAAATCGAACCGTATTTAACATTATAAAAAGCACAATAAAAGGCATCGGTCAATAACCGCTGCCTTTTTGAACATTATAATAGGAGACCCGTCAGATTTATGAGGATTAACAACGTTAAGCAAAAAATTGTTCCCAAACGAGCTTTGTGTGCTTTTTTTCTTCAACTAACGGCGCAGTTTAGTTGAAGAAGTATGATAAGATTTATTTAGAAAAGGGGGGAGAGATTATATGAAATATACTTGTCCTTGTTGTGGCTATAAAACATTACCTGAAGAGCCACCAGATACTTATTATATATGTAGAATTTGTTATTGGGAGGATGATGGAGTTCAATTCTATAATCCAGATTCTGAAGGCGGAGCAAATGAAGTTTCGTTAAAGCAAGCACAAAAGAATTTTATTAAATTTGGGGCATCAGAAGAATGCTTTGTTGAAAATGTAAGAAAACCAAATGAAGAGGATATTAAAGACCCTTATTGGAAATCGTTTATTTAGAATAACGGTATTAAACTAAATGGCGCGATTGTTTAATACGTTTCATTTTTGCAGCAACTGGCGCATTTGTTGCGCTTGAAGCGAGATTTTCTTTTATTGGCGTATATGCACTCGGCTTTATCACCGCTTTCAGTGGAAGGGTCATTCGAAATTTGATTCTTGGGGGCCCGATTACTGAACTTTAGGACCATTCCACCATCTTAACCGTAATCATGACGCTGACATTGATTGTATTAATACCACTGAAATGGATTAACCATTGGAGACGATGGTATTATTTTTTGATTCCATTGGACTTGCTTCCTTTGGCTAGGCTGGAACTCTCCTCTTGAATTGACGCTGATCGTCCTGATGGTAATCACTTTACGACTGTCTGCTATTCAATTTCAGTGGCGGCTCCCCCTCCCCTGTAATCTAAAAAATGAGTAGTAAAAGGCTGCTATGTTCAAGTATGCTACTTATAAATAATCAAAGCCTAATTTTCTTCGGATTGTAAACGAGAAATTAGGCTTTTTCTTTAAAATACCGGTCAGTGGTCGGTGCATTATAGTCTAATCTTAACTTCCGTACCGTCCTTAGCTTTAACATCTACTAGTACCATACCCTTATAGTTTTTCAGTTCCTTAACGATAGGTTTTAGCGTTTTTTTGTCTATTAGCGGAAAGGTAAAGTCCAGTTTTTTTCTTTCGAAATGCTTTTTTGTCCATTTGTTTGTACTTTCCTGAAAAAATGTTGAAGACAAAATTACAATGGCAATGTTTAAAATTGCATATGGAATTGGGATAGTAAACCGAACGTTCTTTGCTTTCACTTTTACATGCATCATAAATAAATCACTACTCAATGATGATCGAAACGGTATCCCCGTTTGCCGATTTAATATCAACAATTTGACCATCTAATTCGTTTTCGATTGCTTCAATAATAAGGCTCATATCTATCTCTTTCACGTATTCTGCCGATTGAGGTATACTCGCCGCGATGCTATGTCCAGCCACTAATACTGCCTTGACAAGTTTTATCGGTAAATTGACCGTGACGTTGTCATTTTCAGCTGATACAACACGAATCTTTAATGTCTTATCTAAATATTTAGTCGTTTTTTCAACAAACTGATTACCAGTTTCTTCTTTCTGCTTTAATACTTGAATCAGTTCTGATGCCTTATCTGCATCAAGCTTCCCTTCTTGAACCATCGTTAACACTCTTGCAATTTCCTCTTTCATGATCAATGCCTCCCTATTCCTCTTTTAAAAGCTTAATGGCTTCTTCTGGTGTGATTTCACCATTTTCCAACATCGTAACAACTTTTTTCTCGTCTACTTTATTGTCATTCTTCTGCACATATCCAAGGGCTGAAATGATATCTGTTAGCTTGCCTCGAACCGTTGGATAAGAAATCCCCAGTTCCTTTTCAACTTCTTTAATATTCCCTCTGCAAGTTAAAAATACTTCTACAAAATGAAGCTGATCCTTTGATAAGGAGGCCAACTTAGATAATTCAAACTCATTTTCAATCGTCGTGTGGCAATGAGAGCAATGCAGCTTTGTAATTTTCAATGTGTTACTGCAGACAGGACAATTTGTGATTACTTTATAAGCCATAATGAAATCCCTTCCTTTTAGTTAATTTGATTATACAACAAGGAATAGAAAATAAAAATAATTGAAATTAATTTTTTTAAACTAAAAAATAAACAATGTTAATTACAATTTAAATATTATTAATTACTCGTTTTCATTATTCATTTAACTGACGGCAGAACAGTCAAACGATAAGCAAAAAATGGAACTTATATCCTTTTCAATCGTATGAAGTAAGTGATATTAAGAGTGGAGGCACTGAAAGGAGGAGTTGAACTTGCTCAATAAGTTAATAGAACAAGCGAAGAACCCTAATGGAGTTTTAGGTTCATTTATGTTAAAGATCATGAACTCTGCTCATATTGAAATGAACAAATGGGCTTTGGAGAAGATAAACATGAGAAAAGAATCTGTTATGTTGGATGTAGGTTGTGGTGGAGGAAAAACACTGCAATTACTGTCAAAAATGAATGCAGATGGGCAGATATACGGAATCGATTATTCCGAACAGGCAGTGAAAGATTCTATAAGAGCGAATAAATTAGATGTAGCAACAGGTAAAGTACACATTCAACAAGCAAGTGTAACGGACATTCCGTTTCCAGAAAATGCTTTTGACATTATCACTGCTTTTCAAACACATTACTTTTGGTCAGATTTAGAAAGCAGTGTAAAAGAAGTTTTTAGAGTCCTACAACAAGAAGGATGTTTCTTCATTATTGCTGAAATATACAAAATTAATTATCATATGAAAGCCTATAAAACAAAGGAAGAGATGGCGAAATTATTAAAAACAACTGGGTTTAACACAGTAGAGTGTTATGTAAATCCAAATAAAAAATGGATATGTATTAAAGCGATGAAATGAGGTTGATACCGATCCCTACGTAGCGGACATTATTGAAAAAAAAGCTTTATTCCACACCTGAAGTAGCTGGCTGGTTTGACATAACAGATGGACAGCTACGTTACTATATTAAGCCGTTTGAGCACTATATCTTCGACGATATGACGGATAACCCCACGACTGCGACGGTTATTCGACTAAATCTCCGGTCGATTTTAAAGCTCCGGATGATTTTATTGCTGAAAGACGAGTACCGAGTAAAGGGCCTCAAACGTCTTCTTGGCATTGATGAAAACGGCGAGATGCAAATTACGCTCAATCAGGACTATCTCGCACAAAATATCCAATTACTTTCATTAGAATCCACCCAGCAGCTCAGCGAAATACAGGAAGAACAGAAAAGCTTACAGAAGAAAGCAAAAGCCTACAACAGCAAATCACAGAATTGAAAGAAGAGAAGGTTATCGTCGTGAAAATCCGAAATCTTAGAGCCTCAACAGTATCAAATGATTAAATCACGGATCACAGGTAGGAATAGTTATTAATTGGCAACATATATATACTATGCTACCGGGGTTGGTCGTTGTTATAACGAAAAATGATGGTTAAATAAATTGGAGACATCACTTGCGATTTGTAAAAGAGACAATTTTAAATAATTAAAAGGATGAAGTTTTTAATTTTTATATTTATTAAAGATTAGACCTATTTATTTGGATATTGTTTACAAATGCGTTGTGAAGTGATATCCTCCATACATACCGATAGTATGTATGGAGGCGGAAAACATAGCTCGAAATAAACATCCTGAAAAAACAGTTGAACAAATTCTTAGTATTTCATATCGTCTATTTTTAAAAAAGGGGTATGAACAAACTACAATTCAAGACATTATTAATGAACTAGGAATGAGCAAAGGGGCAATTTATCATCATTTTAAATCGAAAGAAGAAATTCTAGAGGCAATTGGTGATAAGGAATTTGAAGATAGAAACGTATTTAGTAAGATTAAGGAGGCGGAGAATTTAAATGGTTTACAAAAATTAAAAAGAATCTTCTGTAACGAATTGGAAAGTATTGAAAAGCAACAATTTGATACAATAGCAAGCTCTTTATCGGATAATCCTAAATTCGTTAGTATGATTTTAAATGGTACTATGAAACGAGGCGTACCATTGTTTCAAGAATTAATAGAGGAAGGGAAAAAAGATGGTTCAATTCATGTAGAAGATAGCAGAAGTGCTAGTGAAGTCATATTGTTATTAATCAATGTTTGGATCAATCCAATGATAATTGGGAACAGTGGGGATGATTTAAAACGAAAAGTCTTATACTTTAAGCATCTTACTGATCAAATTGGTGTACCATTTATCGATGAAGAAGTATTAGCTATCTTACATCGTTATTTAAACAGCATATCCAAATAATATACTGCCTTTGTAAAGGCGGTTTTCTATTGAACATTTACATACCGTCAGTCGGTTTGATAGGTTGTCATTTGTAAAAGAATAGGAGGAATGAATTTATATGAAGCAGCGTGACTTGTTTAAGAAAGATTTTACTTTATTAATTATTGGGCAGATTATATCTTTGTTTGGAAATTCAATTTTGCGTTTTTCTTTATCGCTGCATGTGTTGGACATAACAGGATCAGCTACTGCTTTCGGGAGTATTTTGGCAATTTCAATGGTTCCGACAATTTTGTTATCCCCTATTGGTGGTGTATTAGCAGATCGTGTGAATCGAAGAAATATCATGGTTTGTTTAGATGTTATAACTTCCTTAGTGTGTATCTTATTTGTCACACAAATCGGGAGTGACCATATTATTTTGTTAGTAGCGAGCATGATGATTATTCTTTCTATTATTCAATCAATATATCAACCTGCTGTACAATCAAGTGTTCCTATCATGGTAGATAGCAATCATTTGTTGCAAGCAAATGGCATTGTAGTGCAAGTGAACGCTTTAGCAAACTTTTTAGGACCTATTTTAGGTGGCATGCTGTATGGTTTTTTTGACTTAAAAGTGATTATTATAATCAGTGCAGTTGCATTTGGTATGTCAGCAATATTAGAAGCGTTTATTCATATTCCTTTTGTGAAGCAAGCATCAAATGGGAAGATATTTAATACAGTTTTTATTGATTTAAAGCAAGCACTTCAATTTATTAGAAAGGATAATCCAATTGTATTTAAAATTTTATTAGTAATTGCAGGAATAAATTTGTTTTTTTCATCAATGATCATGATTGGTTTACCTTATATTATAAAAGTACAACTTGGCTTGAGTTCACAACTATATGGTATTGCAGAAAGCTTCTTAGCAATCGGATCTATTGCAGCAGGGCTTTTAATTGGCTTGGTAGCAAAAAAATACACTATTTATAACGCCTATATATTTATTTTATTAGGTGGAATTGTTCTATTACCCATAGCCATTGTATCAGGTCTAAACGTGCATCCCATGTTTACTTACGTTGTAATTTGTATAAGTGCTTTTTTATGCTTAGCCTCTGTGGGGATTTTTTCGATTTTTGCACAAACATTTATTCAAAGTGAAACGCCAAATGAAATGCTTGGGAAAGTAAGTGCCATGATAGGGGCAATTGTGATGTGTTCTTATCCACTTGGGCAGTCTTTGTACGGTATTCTGTTTGATCGTTTTTCAAATCAAGTTTATCTCATTGTCTTTTTTGCGATTATTGTAGAATTATTTTTAGGGCTTTTGACAAAACAGTACCTGTCTAAACTCAAATCGAAACAGTTACGTGTAGTGAATGAATAACGAAAAAGCAAAGTAGTATACATGATTTGATTTTACTGCCTACAGAAAGCAATCGTTTGGAATAAAGATTAATCAAAATAATAACGGGTTTGGTTGTTAAGTATAAAATGTAAAAAAGTAAAGGAAATTCAATTCGCAAATGGTATTAAGTATTAGCCCCTTCCCCTTAAAGTTCGCGTTTTATCATGTAGCTAATCTTAATTCACCTCTGTTTAGAATACGATAACCCAACACTTGCATTCGAAATCATCGATGATCTATTTGCTACACAAGATGAATGGACTCCTTACAATAGTGCCGAACTCAAACAACTGCTTGTCACAAAATATGACTTACACGAGGAAGCAATTGAAGCAAACACAGAACGCAGCTTACAAGTCATATTAGAAGCCATTGAACGTGATATGAAGCTCGTGCCAACAATATTCATTAACGGCGAAAAGCATTCATTTAAAGAGCGCCGTGTGTACTTGGAATATCCTACTGCCCTTGAAAAACTAAATGCCTAACACGTAGCCCCCCACTTCGAACACTCAGATTAACAAACTAAACGAGTGTTGATAAACTCTACAAAAAAGTCGAGCATTTTCGCAAAACTTTTCCGTTCTACGTAAATCGAAGAAGAGGCGTTACTGCTGTATCGTGGAGTGCCTTGATCTACTAAATACCAAAAATAAAGCGAGCCATCATGAAATTTTTGAGGGCTCACTTTTATCTATAAGCTTCTACTCGCAAAATAAGTTTTAATTAGGAACATATGTTATCATTTTTAATGATGAATGAGATGATTCATCATTAAATACTAAGTTATGCATACCATTAATCATAATTTCACTACTATATGGATAACCGCCCGTCATCACATTTTCCCATGCCTTAATTTCAATTTTTTGATTGAAAAACTCAGATAGTTCATTCACTGTTACTTTATTAGCAGGTTGAATATAATAAACGCCTATTAAATTCCCATTATAAGGATCCGAGTTACAAATGAAGAATGTCGAATACCAAGAACATAGTCCCCCTTCATAATACAATTCTTCAATTAAAGCGACAGGTTTGCGGAAAATAGAAACTTTCCCCATTTTAAAACGTATGTAAGGTGAGCTGCATTGGTAAATATTTCTACCATTAAAATAACATTATTAATGTATTAATTTAAAATGAAATGGATGAGTAAGTATGTTGAAAATCTCAATATTTTTAGCTGCAATTTTTATTATTTCGTTTCTCCTATTATTTTGGTTTGTTCGCCATGAAAACAAAAAAGAAGAAAAAAAAGACAGTTTAATAACCTTAGCAATTGTTTCAGCTATATTTTCAGTAATTATCACATCCGTATTTGCATTTTTTCTGTTTATAATAATTGGTTCTACAAGTGTGATTGATAAAATATTTTCATTAAATCTAACTACCAATCAACTGTTATTAATCGGGATTTCCTTCCTAATTTATTGGCTTACAATTGATAATATTTTTGAAAAGTTATTCGAGTATATGTTAGGTGAAAATGTATTTTCCATTCTACTTTTAGCTTTTTCAAGGGTAATGCCGTTCTACATAATTGGAATACTACTAAAATTAAACGAATTCATAAACATGACCGTTTCGGTAGGCGTGCCTCTCATTTTATTAGTGATTGATACGTTGTATTACTTCAAAAATAATAAATTATACATAAATCGCTAATATATTTTTTACATGAGTGGCTAGGTGTTGTAAATAATCTATATAGAAATTTTAACGAATGCTTTAGTACAACAATCATTTCAAAAATATGTAAACTACGCTTTGGTAAGTATATTGTTTAACTTGTGTTCAACAATCGGGAAGCGCAACCTTTTATTGTAAAATAAGTCAGATTAAATAAAGAAGTATTATAAAAGGGAGTGTTCATTATTGGCATTTCATTAATAATTTTAATGATTGTTGGCATTATTGCATTTTTAATGTTTATCATTCCTGCATTTATAGCTGTTAGAAAAGACAATAAAGGAAACCCACCTCGAAAAATCTCTTATGTAATAGTAGGACTGTTGGTTTTGCACTGGGTATTTTACTTAGTTAGTGGTTATGCCCTGTTACCAATAAATATTGCGGATGCTGTGTTTATACCTATATGGTTAGCGTTATGCGTCGCAGGTGCAATCACAGCAGTCTATGAATTTAAAAACAATAAAGTTTTTGCTATTCCAGTTGCTGGCTTAACCATTATCAGTTTATTACTTTGTATTTTTAGCTATGGAATATCAAAGATGTAAATGGGATCCCGTCAGGTTTATGCGGACTTACAACGATAAGTAAAGAAATACCTCCTAACTAGGCTTTTGGAACTTATTAAAATCATCTAGAGATTATGCCATCTTTTAGAATTCCTAATTACTTGTATTCGTACAGATTTAACATTTACAGATATAGTACTGACGATTCCAAAAATCATTAGTCATTATTTTAAGGGATAAATAGAAATCTATAAAGTATACAAAACAAACCTAAATAACGTTCTCAAATGAAAGTTAGGAAACCAACCACGCTTTTGAAAGCTTTCTTCTTCAACAAACGAAGCAGTTTAGTCGATCTTGAAAATAGAGTATAATACAGAACCTTTATTATTAAATTTAAGTGAGGTGGAAACCATGAAAACTAAAACTTTACTGATTGTAATAATCCTTATTGGCTTAGTCATTGGTGCTCTAGGCTATTTCCTATTTATGAAAGTATTTATTCCAAATATGATGTAATGATTATCCTAAGATGTACTCTGTATTTTTTTTGTCCGTAGTAGATACTTACTGCGGAATATTACGTATTAAAGTAACGAGGTGCTTTAGTACAACAATGATTTATAAGGCATACAAAAATGAACCTAATAAACATTCCCAAATCAAAGTTTGGAACTACATGAAAAAGCCACAAATGCTTGAACTGCATCCCAATTATTAGACACGAATCTAGCATTTGGTGGTGCTTTTTTTTATGCCAAGGGTTACTCTTGGTTTGATGACATTTTTCGTTATGAACATGGTAGAAAAATCCTGAATCCCAGAGATGATATTGAACTAGAAATTCTTCCCGATAGCATATGTAACCGCTTGTTATTTTTAAGAAATTTCGGAATATAATGTAACAATCTTTAATGTTTAAATTCATCAATAATTCAAAGAGGTGTTTTTATGGTCATAACACCAGATATTCCTACGCTTAAATATACTATCAAAAATGGTATTAAATATTTCGAATTAGTGGCCGAACCTGTAAATCAAGAAATACTTCCAGGTGTTTTTATTAAAGGCTGGGGATACAATGGGAGTATACCAGGACCTACTATTCAAGTTTATCCAGGGGACTATATTAGCATAAGAGTAATTAATCATCTCCCCGAAGCTACAAGTATTCATTGGCATGGTCTTAATGTCCCTAACGTCATGGATGGTGTCCCAGATGTGGAACCTTCCCCCAGAATTGAACCAGGGCATTATTTTGATTATCATTTTAGAATAACGAATCCACCAGGAACCCATATGTATCATTCTCACGTTAATGTAGCTAAGCAAGATATGCTAGGGTTACTAGGGGGCTTTGTCATTCTAGAACCTTATGAAAAAAATATTAATAAGGATTATCTATTGCTAATGCAGGAATGGAGTCTCAAAGGTTTAAAAAAAGGAGAAAAAGTAAAACCTGGTCATTATCATCTAGACCCTTTTACGATGGAATTTAATATGTTCACTATAAATGGTAAGAGCTTTCCATCTACCACACCTATGCCTGTTGAATATGATGATATTGTACGTTTAAGATTAGGAGCCATTCAAATTAATCATCATCCGATGCATATTCACGGACATCAATTTTTAGTTGAAAAAGCTGATGGTAACCCGATTGCGGACCAAAATCGAATTTTTAAAAATACCATCCTAGTTGCTACTGGTGAAACTTGGGATGTCATATTTACAGCAAATAATCCAGGTATATGGCCTTTTCATTGCCACATTTCACATCATATTTCTAATAACTTTACTGATGGAACTGGTGGTATGTTCACTACCTTAGTTTACAAATTGTAAAGAACTGAAATAGTATAAACTGAACTCAAAATACATCGGCAGTAACCCTCTATTTGAAAAAACAAGAATAACAGAACGCCCATCTCTAACTTCTTTTAAAAAGGAGATTTAATACTATTTGGAAGCGGTATACGGGGCAATTAGTACGTAGGATTACGGATACAAGATGTACGTTTTAGAGACCATTATATCAGGTGTATTGATTATACAAATAATGGTATATTATAGGCGTGCTTTTTAGTGAAATGATTAATAAAAAGGCGCTTGCTCGTTGATTGGAGCGGAGGCGACTCGACTCCTGCAGGAACAGCACGAGCTGAAAATCCATTTATTTCGGCATGAGCCGAAATAAATTAGTTGAAGCCGTGCCTGCGGAAAACGAGTCAGCCGTAGCAGAAATCAACGTATTCCAATGTTCTCTTTAGCAATAAGAGGTAAATCAACACGCGTGCTATTATATTAAAGTAATCCGTAAAGGAGATAGATAGTGTTATGTTAACAGAGAATGCTTTAGCGTATGTATGAGCGTATTTAGAGATACGTTCAGAACAATGTAAGCCCGCAACCAAATAACGCATATAAAAAGCCTGGCACCTCCCTCTATAATTGATATGCTCCTTCGTTAGGTAGACGGATTAAAAAATAAAAACCTGTTTATCTAATGGGGAGCATATCATACCGACAAGGTTCCCTTATTTTTATAATTCGAGCTTACAAAAAAACTCCCATATTCTCAATTTCTTCAGAAAATTTTACTTTATTCAATTGCTGATAATTCGCTCTCTGTTACCCATTTATGATTTGTTATTTGCTCACCTGTTATAGAAGTAAAATCCACCATATAAACGGTCGTTTCTTCTGCTGAATCAATCGTGGCAGTTGCCCCGTGCATTCCTTCCATATGATCTGCATTCATCTTTACCTCTGTTCCTGGTTCTAAAGGAGCCTCGGCTACACCCTCTAATTCTTCGTGAATAACCCACTTATGATTTGTAATTGGGGCTCCGCCCATCGTTGGTGTATAAGAGACGGTATATACCGTCGTATTATAGGCACCTACAATTGTTGCTTCAGCCCCCTTCATACCTCCCATATGGTCTGATTGGATTATTCCTTTACTTCCAACAAGGAATGTCGGATTCTCAGCTGCTTTTAATCCATCTGGAACTTCACCTGAACTAGAATGATTCATGCTAGAATGGTCCATTTCATTCATGGCTTCATGATTTTCTATTTCTTCTATGCTATCCATGTTATGATCTGTCATTGCACTTCTCTCTTCTTGAGTCATTTCATTCGGCAACGTTTCTTCCGTATTTTCTGCACATGCAGCAAGTGTTAATGCTGCAGATAACAGCACCATACTCATTATTTTTTTAGCTACCATTCTAATCCTCCTAATAAGCTCATTTCGATTAACTGTCACCCATTATAAACTTTGAATATGCAAAAATTATGCAGATAAGTTTTTTATATCCCCCAATAGATCATGGCATCCAAAACACCCATGATAATCAGAATAACTCCTGCCAACCTTTGAATCGCCCCCCCTACTTTCACACTTTTTTTCATAATGAACCCTTTTACATCAAAGAACCAAATTAATGCTAATATGATGATAAGGGGAACAGATGTTGCAACACCAAAGATTACTGGTAGTACCAGTCCATAAGAAGTGGCTAGAACTATAGGCATTAACCAAACAAAGAAGAGAACAAACATCGTTGGACAGAAAGCAATGGCGAAGCTCGATCCAAGTAAAAAGGATCCTAACTTTCCTCCTTTTAAGCGCATAGGAAGATACATCGTTAAACGGTTTAGAAACTTTAATTTTACAATGCCAAAAAGCACAAGTCCTGTAATGATTAATAATGGACCAATGATTTTACGAAATATCGGAAAGTATTCGTTTATCTGTGTTT
Source organism: Lysinibacillus sp. KU-BSD001 (assembly GCF_042920265.1). Classification (NCBI taxonomy): domain Bacteria; kingdom Bacillati; phylum Bacillota; class Bacilli; order Caryophanales; family Bacillaceae; genus Lysinibacillus; species Lysinibacillus sp. KU-BSD001. Next base: position 42,759 of record NZ_JBDQZI010000011.1, read on the forward strand.
CAAATGGTTGTCCAAAAATCCACCCTAACAATCCTATTGAAGTATAAACAACAACTTTCCCCATAATAAAGGCAAGTATTTCTCCCCAATTGTTTTTCATTTGAATAGTACGATTACCATATAAAGTGATGGCACTAATATTTCCAGTTATTTGGCATGGGGCAACTGCACCAATTAACCCTAAAAGGAGTGCAACAATCATAGGAGAGTGTGCATATGAATTTAAAAATATAGAAATTGGTCCTGTTATTGTTTGGCTAATCTCAGACAATACACTATACATGTATGAAACACCTGCATTTTCTTATTAAATTAACTGCATCGTTGTAATACAAGTGCCGTCATTTTCGAATGTAGAAAACTCAGACTTAACCATTTTCCCCTCATGTTCAATTTTTATTTGGTATGTTTGATTACGTGGTAGCCACAAGTCGATAAATCCGTTTGCTTGTGTTTGTAATATTTCATCCACTATTACGTTCCCTTCTGTATCTTCAATATATACGTTGACTTGTTCATTCCCCAATTCACCTTGACAGCCTGTTAAGCTGTGATTTTCACAAGGATGTGTTTCATTTATGTAAGGGGCAATGGAAACAAAAAACTCGTCTTCTGGTAGTTCATAAATTGTCTCGGTTCCATCTTTGTCACTCACAAGTAATTCCTGAGATGTGATAGAAGCAGATTTGGCTTCGGTATTACGTACACTGTAATTGTGAACCATCTCTTTAATATCCTCTGTTTCAATTTTTACAGAAATATTTTCTTCATTTGTACTTTCCCCATTACAAGCCACTAATATCATTGCAGCAAATAAAGTTACAATAAGCTTTTTCATTTGTGTTCACCTCAAATTTTATAAAAAAAATTTAACTCCATTTATAACCGATTCCCCAAACCGTTATTAGAAATTCCTCTGTTGGAAATCCTGCTTTTTTAAGTTTCTCTCTCAAATTCCGAATATGAGAATCCACAGTTCTGTTATCCGTCTCTGTCTCATACTCCCAGGCAATCTGTAGTAATTCCTCGCGCGTATACGTTTTAGTAGGTCTAGAAATTAATGCTTTCATAATATAAAATTCCTTCAATGTAAGTTGAACCGTTCTTTCCAAATACTTCAAAGAATACATTTCCGTGTCTAAAATATAATCATTGTAGGCTATGGAGGTCTGATCCGTTTCATCAGAAGTACGTCGTAATAATGCATTTACTCTTGCGACCAATTCTCTTTCATCAAATGGTTTTGTAATATAATCATCTGCTCCTGTATTCAAACCTTTAACTAAATCTATTTTATTGGTTCTTGCAGTAAGCATAATAATAGGCACATTCGAAAATTTCCGAATGGATTTACATACGTCCCATCCGTCTATTTCAGGCATCATAACATCTAATAAAACAAGGTGTACTTTTTCTTTTTTTAGTATTTCGATTGCATGTTTAGCGCTCGTTTCCTTAATACACGTATATCCTTGAGGAATTAGAAATAATTCAACTAAATCCAACATCCTTTGTTCATCATCAACTAAAAGAATTGTTTGCATCATCAAACCTCCGACTATAATGTTATTGTAAATATGCTCCCTTCTCCTACTTTACTTTTAACATTAATGGTACCATCATGAGCCTCCACTAATTCTTTCACAACAGCAAGTCCAATTCCCGAACCACCATATATACGTGATCTTGATTTTTCCACGCGGTATAGTTTTTCAAAAATAAACTCCAGTTCATCTGATGGAATCCCAATTCCTGTATCCGTTACAGAAATAATCGTTTCTCTTTCTTTATTATAGGCTTCTATAGTAACCTCCGAATTTTCATCTGAATACTTCAAAGCATTGTCCAATAGATTTAGCATAATTTGTTCCAATCGTATAGGATCAGCGTATATTTGGAAGTCTTTTTCACAAACAAGGTTTAACTTCATTTTTTTTGTTTCATATGAAGGTGCAACAAGTTTATAAATATTTTCGAAAAATGGACGAGCCCAAAAGTATTGTTTAGATATCGTAAATGAAGTTTCATCAATCCTCGCTAAATCCAATAAATTTTTCACTAAGTTCTTCATTCGCTCTGACTCTTCACCAATGATTTCAAGATAGTGATTTCGTTCTCCCTCACTTAACTCTTTTCTCATAGCTACTTTCGAATACCCAATTAAATAGGTTAATGGTGTACTTAATTCATGTGCAATGGATGCAAGAAATTCATTGCGCTCACTTTTGAAATGTTGTAAATCATTAGCTAACTTCTGAATGGAACTTGATAATTCACCAATTTCATCTTTCCCCAATCTAGGTAAGCTAACATTAAAATCACCTTTACTTAATTTCTCAGTAGCCTCTTTCATACGTATTAATGGTCTTGTCAAAACTTTAGATAGTATTGCGTATACAACAAATAGCACAATAAAAATGGTCACTCCTGAGATAACAAAATGCAGATTCATACTATTAACCATTTGATTCATAGAGTTTGTACTTTGAAACATGAGGACATAGCCAGATTGCTTTTCACTCACTTTATAAGGGTGCGCGCTCACAATATAAGGAGATCTTCTCCAATCTGAAACTATAACTTCATCTTTTTTATTATGAAGGTCGTTGATTAAAAGATTGTACTCTTCTAGCAACATGTAAGATTGATCAGAACTATTAATGATGTCACCTGTACTATTTGTAATCGCCACTTCTCTATTTTCATTCTTTTCCATCAAGATGATATGTTTTATTGTCATGTCTGTAAAATTTTCAACAAGCACATCACGATGATTTGCGCCATTTGCTAGTAATAATGAAAATTCTTCCTCAACTCTTGTATTAATCATATTTTGATGAAGGTAATACATAAGAAATAGCTCTAATATTAGGACAACAATAAAAAAGTATGTTGCTAATTTTGTAGAGATTTTGTTCAACTAAAAATTCGCCCCTCTCATAAAAAAGTATAAACAATAAATATGAAAAAATTATGCAGATAATTAAATTACCTTTTATTTATTTCGCTTCATAATTAAAGTCTTATTAGTTTGTTCATATAAAAGATGTTATTTAAAGCTTAAAAACCTTAGAATTAAGCTAAATTCTAAGGTTTTGTCGCCCATTGCATACGAAAAGCAATATTTCAAAACTTCACAGAAAACGAAGGCCATATAATTAACCCCTTTTAACCTCACAAACGATAACGCACTTAGATTGAAAGCAAAATCTCAATTTTCCCTGTCTATTTTCTTGACATAGTATCAGGTCATGTTAGTTTGTAATAAAATTCAAGTAAAAAATTTTATCCACTCCTTATTTAACACCAAATGCAAAACCTCCATTTTGTAAAAGATTGATCAAAATGGAGGTTTTCATTTTAGTTCAGCATGAGACTTTTATAAAAAAGGTTCATCATTTTCTAAAGTGTTGCTCTACAATCGGGTCCGTTTATTGAGGATCGCATTCGCTTAACAACATTCATTTTTATTTCACAATGAATGCATCATCCATTCATGACATTGCTCTTTATCTCTATGTCATTCAGCCGATAGCTAGTTGAATTATTTTATTGGTAAGTTCACTATCGGATTCAGTTAGGGGGAACAACTCATCAAAGTGATTACACTCCGGTTGAATCCAATACTCACCCGGAAGCCCCGCTGATTTCCATGCAGCGTAGAAGTCATCCGACTGGCGCAGGAACTCGGAAGTTTGCTTACCACCTCTTGTTACTAGTAGCGGTGGAGCAAATTTGGGTAAATTAAGAATCGGGCTATTGCGCAAAATTTGATCCCCAGTCAGCTGCAGGTAAGGCTGCACAAATGTGTATGGTAACGGCTGAAGGTCAAATAGTCCACTAATCGCACATCCACCACGTATGATATCGGGTGGTAATCCATAATCATTTTCCCAATCCGTTGCGAGCACCATTGCGACTCCGTGGGCACCTGCAGAGTGACCTGTGACAACTAATCGTTTGGGGTCTGCTCCCAAATCTGCAGCATGATTGTACGCCCAAGTAATCGCTGCACGATGCTGGCGAACAATCTCATCGATTGTAACAGCAGGGCATAAAGCGTATGTAGAAATTATAACTGTAGCGCCTTGAGCCACAAGTCCTCGCGCCACGAAACTAAATTCTTTGCTTGTAAGCGTTCGCCAATAACCTCCGTGAAGAAACACTACGACAGGTCCTCCTGGCTCACCGTGAAAAACATCTAGTCTTTCAGCTATTGTAGGGCCATATGGAATGTCTAACGTGCAGTCCAGTTCTTCCCGAGCCTTAACACTCTCGCTTGCAAACCATTTTCCTATGGAGTTGAAATCAGATACACTTGCATCGATGTCATACTCTTGATTCAGCTCCTCTATTGAATTGAATACTCTACCTCCTGGTGTTTGATAAAAAGAACGCGTGTTAATTCCCGTATAAATACTCTCTTTGTTTAAGCTCAAAGTTTATCATTCCCCTTTCAAATGAAGAAATCTCGTGAAGCTTTACTGTAGCCGTTATTTTTAACCCCCTCCTAAATCATGAATGGGGTTATGCTTGTTATAATTTTCGGAATTAAATCACTTTATTCCCTTATTAAACAAGAATAGCTGTAGTATCGCACCACAAATATGTAATTCTTTTTCATTACTCATTTATAATAACACAGCCAATACTTTAGCACTCTATACCACTAAGTTACGATTTTACAAATGCAAAAGAGCTGCCTTTGTTCGGCAGCTCTTCATGATCACACTGTAATTTCCTTCTTTTTATATAGACTTAAACGTTTTTCCGTAACATGGAACAGCACTTCGAGTAGTATACAAATTATCCAATAAACAACCGCTGCTACTAAGTACATTTCTAAGAAATTATAGCCTTGGTTCGCTAGCATTTTTGAAATAGCTAAAATTTCTACTACTTTTACTGCGAAGGCTAATGATGTTGATTTGATGAGGTTAATAAAAATATTCCCCATATTCGGTAACGCCATGATAATCATTTGCGGGAAAATTACGCGACGCAAGCCTTGCCATGTTGTCATACCGACACTGTGGCAAGCTTCCATTTGCCCCCCTGGAATCGAATTGATTGAGGCACGGAAAATTTCCGTCGTGTATGCTGCTGCATTCAGCGAATACACGACAAATGCATAAAATAGCGGTGAGACACTATGTGCATCCCAGCCAAGTGCCCATGACTCATTTAACCAATCGACTACGACCGGTACGCCATAAAAAAAGACATACAATTGCACTAGTAATGGCGTGCCTCGGATAAATGAGACGAAGACTGCTACTACTTCATGTAAAACACGCACTTTATATATACGAGCTAACGCCATCGCAAGCCCAAGAGCTGAGCCGATTAAAATCGCAACGACGGCAATCAGTAATGTAATCGGAACCCCTTTTAACACCTCGGGGACATGTTCAAGCGCAAATTGCCAATTAAAAACGGTCAATTTTATTCCCCCCTATGATTTTGCCACATTCACACGACCCTTTTTATATCGTGTTTCTAAACGATGAATTGTCACTTCAATTAACGCACAAACGGTCCAATAAATAATCGAAATGATGACATACACTTTAAACATCCCTAGGCCGTAGCTGTTGCCAATAATGATACGTGCCTGCCCCATAATGTCGAGTACCCCGATTGTAAAGGCGATTGTCGTATCCTTTAACAGTTCAATCGTCGTATTGCCTAAGTTCGGCAACGCTAACACAAATGCTTGTGGTAAAATAATGCGACGTAACGCCTGCGTATATGTCATGCCAACGCTATAGCATGCCTCTAACTGATCAGGTCCAACGGCCATATAGGCAGAGCGAATCACCTCTGATAAATAAGCCGAAATATGTATGCTAAATGTAGCAATCGCAAAAACAAGTGGTGTTAAATCATTAATATAAATCCCCACTGCCGCCAATAACTGCGGGACACCAAAATAAACTAAAAATAATTGGACAAGTAGCGGTGTACATCTAGAGAAAGAGATAAATACCGTCAATAATTGACACAAAACCGGGATTTGCTTAATCCGAATAATGGCAATGATTACTCCCAGAAAAAGCCCTAAAAACAACGATAGAATCAGCATAAATAGAGTTAAAGGAAGGCGAGCGATGAGCTGCGTAAATAACGCTCCCCATTCTGTTAAAGATGCATCCATTTGAAGCTCCTTTCTTATAAAAATAGAGAGCAGCACATGCTCTCTATTTTGGATTAAAAGTTATATTGTTCTTTGTTGATGTATTCAACATCTTGGAAGAAGTCCACATCAAACCATTTTTGCGCAAGCTCTGAAAGTGTACCGTCTTCTCTTAACTCATTTGTTGCTTCATTGATCGCTTGTTGAATGTCTGTATTATCTTTATTGTAAACAATATATACAGGCTCTTTTGATACAACGCCGCCTACCTTAATGTCTAAATTCATTTCTTCTTGAATCGCATTAAACGTGGATACATTTAAAAAGACAGCATCATATCTACCTTCTGCTAAACCTTTTAAGTTGTCGGCATTCGATGGATGTTCAATCGTATCGATTTCGACCGCTTTATCTGGATTTTTCTCATTATAATTGTTGAGAATGGTACGTAATCCACCACTTGGTGCCATTGGTGCTAGCTTTTTGCCTTGTAAATCTTCAAATGATTGAATATCTGTTGTATCCTCATGGACGATTAATGCCGTCATAGAATAACCATACTCCAGATCTCCATATAAAAATTTCTCTTCACGCTCTGGGTTTTTGAAAAACCAGTTAATCGCAAAATCTGATTTTTTTGTACTAACCCCAATTAAGTTACTTTCTTCTGCACCGAACTGATATTCAAATGTATATGTACCATCTAATTTTTCCTCGACTGCATTTAAATAATCAATATCATACCCCACTGGTTTATTATCGCTATCTGTATATAAAAATGGTGGGTTTACTTCATCACTTAATGCCACTTTGATGACTTTTGCACCTGAGCTATTTGCTGTTGATACCTCTTCGTCTGAGCTACATCCTACTAACATAGCCGCTGCGATAGATAAACTTGCCACGAACGTACCGAATTTTTTTAATTTCATTGATTTTCTCTCCCCTTTAAATAACATATTCTGGCTCTTTGCTTAATCGGCGTAAAAACTGTTTTGTACGGTCCTTTTGAGGATTTAAAATCACCTCTTCTGGCGTACCTTCTTCAATAATGTGTCCGCCGTCCATAAAGACAACATGGTTAGACACTTCGCGCGCAAAATCGATTTCATGTGTCACAACAATCATCGTAATGCCTTCTTTTGCAATGTCTTTCATTAGATTTAATACTTCTCCAACCATTTCAGGATCTAACGATGACGTTGGCTCATCAAATAGGATCACATCTGGATTTAACGCAAGTGCTCTTGCTATACCGATTCGTTGCTGTTGACCACCTGATAAGCTCGATGGATACGCGTCTCGTTTGTGCAATAGCCCAATTTTGTCTAATAAGCGTTCTGCAATACTAATCGCTTCTGACTTGGAACGTTTTTGCGCCACAATTAAGCCTTCTACAATATTTTCAATAGCCGTTTTATTTTGAAATAAATTGTAATTTTGAAACACCATCGCTGTATGCTGGCGGAGTTTTAAAATATCTTTTTTGGCTGGCTTTTTTACATTGATTTTCAGCGCATCGCCAATTTCGATTATTCCTTCATCTGGTTTTTCCAAATAATTAATACAACGTAAAAATGTTGTTTTACCTGAACCTGAAGGACCAAGTATCGTTAATACTTCTCCTTTCTTTACTTGGAGGTCAATGCCTTTTAACACTTGGTGATTTTTGAAACTCTTTTTAATACCTGCGAGCTTAATCAAATTGCTCCCCCCTTCAATCGAAAATATTGATATTTCAGAAATATAAAATTAATCTAACACAACAATTCCTACTTGTAAAGTAGGTTTTTATACATTTACCCCCTAGATTTTTCTGAAGATTATTTGTATTATGAACTATAATGATTTATTTTCCTATAAATTAACTAAGGATTAAGAGGTGGAAGAATGGATAACTTACATGTCTTCATTAAAAATGAAGCACAGCAAGCGGTATTAACGCATTTACATGCGCTCAGTGAGACAATTACAACATTAGGGGAACAGGCAGATCGTGAAAATGGCTTTCCATATGACACGTTTGAAAAGTTATTAGATATTGGCTACAACAAACTCACACTCCCAAAACAATATGGTGGTGACGGCTTTGGCATTTACGACATGATTTTGTTCCAAGAAACATTAGCCAAATATGATGGACCTACTGCATTAGCGATTGGTTGGCAATTAGGCGTTGTCGGTGAAGTATACGCTAAAAAAATGTGGTCACCCGCACACTTAGCTCAATTTGCTGAAGCCATTGTACACGAACGTGCCGTAACGAACCGCATTGTGAGTGAAGTCATTACTGGTAGTCCAACACGCGGTGGCCGTCCAGGTACAAATGCAACGCTCATCAATGGGAACTGGCACATTACAGGTCGTAAAACATTCACTACGATGTCTTATGCTTTAACACACTTTTTAACTTCCGCTTGGATCGAAGAAAAACAAGCAATCGGCTTCTTTTTAATTCCAAAAGATGTGGAAGGGCTGACGATTGAAGAAACATGGGATATGGTGGCGATGCGTGGGACAGCGAGCCATGATTTAATTTTAAAGGATGCCATTGTACCAGAAGATGCCTTAGTCGAAGTCAATGATGGACCAAGAAGCACTAACATCAACGGCTGGGCATTGCATATTCCTGCTGTCTATTTAGGTATCGCGCAAGCTGCACGTGATTACGCCGTGCAATTTGCTAGCACATATAAGCCAAACAGCTTAAATACGGTAATTGGCGAACTACCGCATATTCAAGATAAATTAGGACAAATCGAATTAAAATTAAAGGCAGCGCGTTACTTTATTTATAGTGTCGCAGAAAAGTTTGAGGACCCTAAAACGCATGCATCGATTTCAGTAGAGCTTGGTGCCGCAAAACATATCGTGACCAATAGTGCGATTGAAATTGTAGATTTAGCGATGCGCATTGTCGGGGCGAAAAGCTTACAATCCAATAACCCGCTCAACCGTTATTACCGTGATGTACGCGCTGGTCTACATAACCCACCAATGGATGATATGACGATTACAAAACTCGCACAAGCAGCACTTGCTGAAGCAAAAACAGAGGAGGCATAACCAATGACAATTCAACTAAAAAATAATCAATTAAAACTCGGGCGTGATGATGCCCCAATTAAAGTAGAAGTATTTTCAAATTTATCGTGCCCAGGAAGTAAAATCTTTTATGATATGACAAAAGACATTTTACCAGCACATATCGAGTCTGGTAAAATCCAATACATTTTAAAGCTATATGATAAGCCACGTGAAGAGTTACTAAACGGTTTCTTAGTTCATCTCTGCTTACAATACGATAACCCAACACGTACATTCGAAATCATCGATGATCTATTTGCTACACAAGATGAGTGGATTCATTACAATAGTGCTGAACTTAAACAACTGCTTGTCACAAAATACGGCTTACACGAGGAAGAAATTGAAGCAAACACAGAACGCAGCTTACAAGTCACATTAGAAGCTATCGAGCGTGATGTGAAGCTCGTGCCAACATTATTCATTAACGGCGAAAAACATTCATTTAAAGAGCGCCGTGTGTACTCAGAATATCCAGATTACATCGCTGCTGCCCTTGAAAAACTAAATGCTTAACTTCTAGCACTCGGACAATCAAACGAAACAAGTGTCGCTACACTACACAAAACGCTGATTTCCACTGCAGGCAAGACTTCAATCCAATTTTTCCGGACCGAGCGTCGGAAAAATTGGACCTTTAACTCATGCTAGTCTTTCGTATACGCCCTCATCAACACATCTGTTAGGTTAATTAATATTTTTCCCCATCATTACCATGCTGTTATAAGACTGAAACCCTCTTTTATGATAATAACCTTCTGTTCTATCTTCTCGTGAGGTAAATAATATAATTTCTCTAATTCCCCTTCTTATCAATCGGCTTTCAAATTCATGAAGTATTTTAGTCCCTAATCCTTTATGTTGCAGATCATTTTTTACGCAAAACTCTATAATATGAAACAGTTTGCCGTTATAATATTGTTCTTCATTACCCATAATCATTCCACATAAAGTTTCTTCTTCATAGGCTTTAAGTCCATAAAACTCTTGACCATTAATCATTTGCGATAACCTCTTTGACGCTGTGTCCATAGACCACTCATCGTTCCAAGGTGGTGCGTTAAATGTTTCTACATATAGCTTAGCGAGTTCATTTACATCCGATATATTTATGACTTCAAATCTCATAACAGTTCCCCCAATTATCGATAATTTACATAAAAAATCTATTACTTCTCGTGAAATGAAGTTTTGAAGAAGGGAAAATCGTGTTATTTTTAGCCACGAGAATATGTTCGTGCCATCGGTGGAGCATAGTTTGTAATATATTGTTCCATTTCAGTAAAAGAGTTCGTAAACAAGATTGCTTTTTTATCTGCTTCAGTTAAAAAACCATTCGTTACCATATCCTCATAAAAATCTTTCAACTTATCATAGTAGCCGTCTACATTGAATAAAATGCACGGGTTTTGGTGTTGTCCAATTCTTGCCCATGAAATGACCTCAGAGATTTCTTCTAAAGTTCCAGGCCCCCCAGGTAATGCAATATAGCAGTTTCCTAATTCAACCATCCTATTTTTACGTTCGGACATGGAATGCACAACTTCTAAACGAGTTAAATTTGGATGACTGCGCTCTCTGTCAGCTAAAAATGTTGGAATAATACCAATGACTTGACCGTTATGCAATAAAACTTCATCTGCTATGACACCCATTAGACCGGCTTTGCCTCCGCCATATACTAAAGTATGACCATTTTCGGCAATCCATTTACCAAGTGATTTTGCTGCTTCTACATATACTTCTTTATTCCCTAAACTGGCCCCACAGTAAACTGAAATATTCAAATTTTTCTCCCCCTTTATACTATAATTATAGAAGCATGGAGAGTGATTTTCATTGAATATTTTTGAATATCAAAAACGGATAACAAAATTTTACAAAGAATGAGGTTGGGAAGTTTCCAAAGCGATTCGAAAGATTGAAATTGGTCGTGACCGTCCAGATGAGGTAACTCTATCAAAAGAAATTCAAATTGAGAATTTAAAAGGAGAACTAGGTAATGTTCTTGATAATTTATTTATTTTAGCTGAAATTATGTCAAGCCATAAAGATAAACGCACAAAACGGTACCAGCAAAGATACATAGTAATTAACTCTTACAGTTGTTGTCAGGTTTGAAGAGAGAGGAACTGAAACTACACTTTATTACCGAGTAGGAACAATAGCGCATTCATGCCCGGTTTAGCTCCAAACAATCAAAAAGTACCAAGTCTAAAATAAATAGACTTCGTACTTATATTTCTTACTTATAATACGCCTCATCGTAACTTTTGGATGTCCGGCTTTTACAATGGCCAAAATTAAAGGTTATTTGCAACTCAAAGTGTAGAACAAACCTATAAGTCAGGACTTCTACAATATGTTATGTTTAATTTTTCTTTGTAGATCTCTTTAATTGCTCCTCCATCTGGGCGATAGATTGTCTACGATGGGAATTTTTTTTCTCTATATTTTCTAGTTCTTCAGGAGTCGCAAATTCCATACTAATTTCAGCTTCTTTAATATTTTCTTTCGTATTTTCAATCATTTTCCCTAGGCTTAGCGCATTCTCGGACTTTTTATTAAATACTTCATGTCTATCATTTTCCATCACTATTCCTCCTAATTCGTTATTAAATTGCTTCATTAGTTTGTATTCCTTTGTTTTATTTATACAGAAAACAAGGAATTCCAATGAAAGGAATATGTATTCAATTAATTATTTATCACTCAAATCAATCAAGCTTAAACGACCACCTTCTAAAGCACACTGAATTTTGACTAAACTCATTCTTCAATATTAAAAATGTCATTTTTGGTGTAGTGCTCGATACACCTGGCTCCATGGATACTAAGCTCCTCGCAAAGGCACTTGGTACGATCACAAGCTACAGTATTGCACGTGATGTTGAAACTGTACGCGTCATTTTCTGTGATGCTACGGCCTATGATGCTGGCTATATGCGAGCAGAAGATATTGCTGGCTCCGTTAAAATTAAAGGGCGCGGCGGTACGATATTACAGCCAGCTATAAATCTACTACAAAAAACGGATGACTTCCCTAAAAACAGTCCAATTTTAATCATCACAGATGGCTTTACTGACCGCTTACAAATCGCCCATCCACATTCCTTTGTTCTACCAAAAGGAAACCGTTTGCCGTTTATTGCAAAAGGTAAAGTGTTTTATATTGATTGATTCCCCTTTTTTCTAAGAAAATGAGGTTCATTCCTACAAAAAAGTATCTATATGGTTCACTGTTTAAACTCAATAATAGCCCAGAATATTTTATCCTCTTAAAGTTGCAATGATTCTACTCGGTTTTAATATCAAATCAAAGGCCTCTTCAATATTCTTACATACAATATCAGCTTTCATTAAAGACTTTGCTGAACATCCTTCTTCCCCGATTACTATAATCGATATGCTGCAAACTTCAAACATTTGTCCATCATTAAACCCATTTCCAATGCATATGCAATGTTCTGCCCCCAGTTTCCCTACAATTTCTCGTTTATTTTCTGCAGCATTTGAGTTATCAAATATTTGTATTTCAATCGGCATATTAGCACATTGATTTCTTGCAGTACCATGAGTATCAGCAGTGACTAAATGTACCTTTATTCCTTTTTTATGAATAGCCTCTATTTTCTCTTTTACGGAAGGGATAACCTTACCATCACAAGCTATAGTTCCATTGTAGTCTAATAAAAGATTTTTAATTTTTATGATTCCTCTTCCTGGTATATTAATTTCCACTTTAAACAGCTCCTTTATAGGCTTTTCTTCGGTGTGTATTTGTTATTTTTTAACTAGTATAGTTCTAAATCTTCCATGTAAAGTTATGTACCTAACCTATTTATGATACAGTTTGCCGATCAATACAAATGAAAGGCATTTGAAACGAAGGAATTTCAAATGCCTTTGGTTGTTTTATGATTGAATTTTTTAGGAGAAAACTGCACTTACTTATGATACAGTTCACCGTATTGTAACTAAATGAGGTTTTAACATACTTATTTTTCAATACCTACTTGCAACATCCTCTTACCAACATCTACTCAGCTTTATTTCATAGACCTTGTGGGAATTTACGAGCCAGTTGATTTGCGATAAAGTAGACTATGTGCTGCCTATAAGTAATCACTCATAGGACCCATAATACTTATACTACATCTAAAGCTATTTCCATCATCTTTGTAAATGAAGTTTGTCTCTCCTCTTGTGTTGTTTGTTCATGTGTAATCATATGGTCACTCACTGTTAAAATGGTTAATGCTTTCGCTCCAGCACTAGCAGCGTTTAAATATAAGCTTGTCGTTTCCATTTCTTCCGCTAATATTCCCATCTTAGCCCACTTTTCTGTTGCCGTTTCATCCGCATTATAGAAAACATCACTAGAAAGTACATTCCCTACATGCACCTTATAATTCTTTTCATCAGAGATTTTCTTAGCTTTCTCTAATAATTCATAAGATGCTGTAATTGGAAATTGACCTGGAAGATTGAATTGATGTGCATAATTTGAATTTGTTGCTGCTCCCATCGCAAGAATAATATCGTATAACTTAATATCACGTTGCATCGCCCCACATGAACCGATACGAATTAAATTTTTAACGCCAAAAACATTAATTAGTTCCCATGAATATATCGCCATGCTTGGTGACCCCATACCCGTCCCCATAACAGAAACTTTCTTGCCTTTATATTCGCCTGTGTACCCGAGCATGCCTCGAACTTCATTAAAAAGAACAGGTTTTTCTAAAAAGTTTTCAGCTATAAACTTTGCGCGAAGTGGATCTCCTGGCAAAAGTATCGTTTCCGCTATTTCTGCTCCATTTGGCTTTATATGTGGTGTTTCTTTTAATTCATTGTTTTTCATTTCATTCTCTCCTTAATATCTTTATGTTATTGTTAAGCTATAGCTTTGTAATCCATTTTTCACCATTATAAAGAAGCTTATCTTTAAATTGATGGACTACTGCTTTATTATAAACAAAAAATATTAAGCATAAACTATTCAAAATTTATGGGCTCCGTGCTCTAATTCACAATTACTCAAAAGTTCTTGTGAACAATTACTACCTAAAAGCACGTATTACACTAAACCTGATAGCGGATTTTATCTTTCCATTTATTTACCTGAAAATGTGTCAGCAAAAAAGCTTGCTCTTTTATTATCCGAAAAACGCGTTTTAATCGCTGATGCAGATAAAATGTTCTTACCTGAATATAAGAAAGACAATGTTATTCGTTTATGTATTTCTCAAGTACATGACCGTCAAATAAAATGTGGAATAGAACAAATAGCCGAAACCATTGCCTTATTAGAAAATAGAAAGAACTATTATTTTCATACCCCTGGCATTTAGTACAATTTTAAAACCGCACCAATCCAGCAATTATATGGTATCTTATCCCTGTGTTTGTCCCTTATGTTGGATTTGGATTGGTTACTACCGCCAAACCATTATAAAGGATTTTTTTATGGTGAAATATAATTACAGAAAATTCAGACTTCAAATGAAACCTAAGCTATTTTAATGCGACGCTAGTGTCTTGATATAAATGAACAATAGATAACATTAATTCTTGGGGATGTTTATAAAAGGCTATACAAAAATGCCCCCAATTAGATAAGATGAATTTTTTTATTTCATCTGTCTACCTAATTGGGAGCATATCAATAATAGCTGTTTGTTTTTCTTAATACGTATTATTAAAACAATAATTACTTTTTAAACAGTTATTTATAGTAGAATTAATAATAACGTTATTGTAAGAAATGGAGTGAATAAAGTTGGGAAGGGAAGAAAAGAAAAGACAAACTAAATTAGCTATAACAAACGCTGCTTTCAAATTATTTTCGGAAAACGGATATGAGTCGACAAAGGTTGAAGATATTGTGAAATTAGCTGGAGTTTCTAAGGGTACTTTTTTTAATTATTTTCCGACAAAAGAGGCAGTCATAGAGGATTTCGAAAGAATTTCAATCTATTCAGAAGCTGAAAAATTAATGAATATCACAAGTCCAGTAGTACCTAAACTACTCTCTTCGTTAATTAATATCGTACATAATTTAAACTATACAAGGTCATTAAGAAGAGCCACTTTAATGGCAACTCTCTCAAGTGCTAATAATTTAAATAATCACATAGATAATATGAATAATCTTCGTGCTTTATTGATTCCAATCTTTAAGCATGGACAAGAAACGGGGGAATTTACACAAAAATTATCCCCTGAAACACTGGCAGACTTAACTATTCAAATGTTTATTGGTGTATTAACCCACTGGTGTCTTGGTGGAGGCGAAGATGATCTTATTACACAACTTATGATTAGTTTTGATGTTTTCTTTAAAGGAATATCTTCATAAAGATCCTGTTGATTTCCAAAGTAATCCTGCGAGAATAGCCTGGGTTATAAAAACTCGCAGGAATGTTGTCAAAGAGAGAATATGAGACAAGCAGAGAACTAATATATACTCTTCTTATTAAATTTATCGACTAAACTTTGAGAACGTCTATGATTTGTACCAGAGAATAGTAGACTAATAACCGGTAATTTTCGAATAATAAAATATGATATTAAATGGCTAAAGACAATCCCCAATAGCAATGCTAATACGAATTTTATATAGCCTGAAACAGGTACACTAATTAAAATATATTGAATTCCAATTAAAACTGGAATATGAATAATATAAACACAAAAGGAATTTTTAGCTAGCGTCTCAATCCATTTTGATTTTCTATTTAATTTACGTTGAAATAATTCAATTAAACCAATTGAAAGTCCTGTACATAAAAAGGTCTCATAGATTGCATAAATAAGTGAACTACTATCCCATCCACCCCTTGAATGTGGTACAAACCCAATGACATTTAAAGCAATTAATAAAACCCCTATAGATAACCATAAATTACCAACACCTTTAGGGATATGATAAATCCAGTTACTATTAGCAGCTGTTATTCCCAAAACTACAAATGCTAAATATTGAGGAAAGTGTGCATACTCCATTTGGATAAAACCTAGTACACCAATCCATTCATCAATCGAATAACTTGTTCGAACTAAAAAAGTGATTAACGATACAATAATAACAAATATAAAAATATGTTTATGTGTTGGGGCAATTGAAATTTTTGGTAAATTAATATTTTTAAAAAGATTCATTAATAATAGATATATTAGTGAATAAATAAGAAGATGTTCAATAAACCAAAGATGGCCAAAATTTAGGTCTGGCCAAGACGGTCCTGCCCAATTTAATGGTTTTTCACCAAATCCTAGATAAATATTTTTATAGTATTCATATAACGATAGGTTAGGGTAACCACGAAATTCATTATAATAAAAGTACATTATTAAAGGAATTATTACTATAAATCCAAACAATAAAGGTATACCAATTCTCTTCAACCGATCTTTCAAAAAACCTATATTCCCTTTGTGTTTATACGCAAGAGGAATAAAATAAGCAGAAAGAAAAAAATAAAGACTCATATTAAAGGCAGAGTTTATTCCAAAAAAAACGCCCAAGTCCGAATCGACACCCAAATCTCGTACATACCAAAAACCATTTGCCCCGCCATAAGGTTGACCTGCATGGTGGACGATTACAGTGCAAGAAAGAAACACTTTTAAAAAATCCATAAAATGAATACGTGTATTAGACAACTTACATTTCCCCTTTTTTTGGAAATAACTACTAAACTATTTATAATACTTTTTAGACTCATGGTCAATATTTATATTATTATTTTATTAATTAAATTTTAGAATATTTATTTTATAATCATCATTTATGACTACGGGTCAATTTATATATGGTTAATTACGTGGAGTTTCACTTTAATATAAAATGTTTAGTGCAAAATAAAAAAGGAGTAGAAT
Source organism: Lysinibacillus sp. KU-BSD001 (assembly GCF_042920265.1). NCBI lineage: Bacteria > Bacillati > Bacillota > Bacilli > Caryophanales > Bacillaceae > Lysinibacillus > Lysinibacillus sp. KU-BSD001. The sequence continues at coordinate 59,869 of NZ_JBDQZI010000011.1, forward strand.
GTAACTGGAAATTCTAGCAGTTATGGGCCCTTTAAAACGTACAAAAATATCATTGTCCGTACCCTTCAAATCTACTAACCTTCTAATTGGCAAAAAAGTCGATTAGGAGGAATGGAAAGGATGCTTACAATGATACAAGTTCATCATATCAAATTTTTGTATGAGGAGAAGAGTTATTCCTTACGAAAAATAGCAAATGAAACGGGACATGATTTTAAAACCGTATAAAAATACGTGGAGCAATAGGATTTTAATCTGAAACTAGAGAAGCGTAAAACCGTATCAAAAAAGATAGATGTATAAATCATGGATTGGCTGATAGCGGACTTAGAAATGCCAAAAAAGCAGCGTAATACGGGAAATCTTCTTGGGCAACATCTCGAATGGATTATTCCACATCAACTGAACAGGTTGATGCTCGCTTTTATTGTTATTTATTAATTGTAATAACTTATATTCTCCGCAAAACTGGACTTTCTATTTAAATGAACTTAATTTAGGATTATTAGTACCCCCCTCACAATACAGCTGCAAACAATTTACCTTTCTATATTAATTATGAAGCAAAATAAGTCACTAATCATATCATTATTAATATGATTAGTGACTTATTCAAAAACCGCAATTACTTTTGATACGGTTCACCGTACCTAATCAAAATGAGGTTTCACTTTTCATAAATAAAAGAATTGGATTTCTGGACATTCAGTGAAATCTCTCCTAGTCTTCTTAAAAGGAAACTCTATTTATATTCTACCTTTAGACCCGATTGTGTTATGCTTTGATGGAAAGCTAATAGTAACCGTAGTACCTTTACCTTTCGCACTTTGGATATCTATTGTTCCTTTATATTTTGCTACAATATTGTAGCAAATCATCATACCTAATCCCGTCCCTTTGCTTTTAAAAGAGTAAAACGGAGTACCTAAAGATTGGACTTCTACTTCTGACATTCCTTGTCCATAATCAATGACTTTAATCTCAACAACATCATTTTTCATACTAGCCGTTATCTCAACCGAATCACCTATTTTGGAGGCCTCAATTGCATTTTTAATTATATTGATTAATAATTGTTTAACTTCTATAGGATTTGCGATGATAACACAATCTTCTATTACATTTAATTCAATATTATTCTCATTCAAAAGTCCATAGGAATGAAGTAAATCTGTTACATTCTGCAGAACATTCTTTACATTAACCGTTTCCGTTCCTTGATCATTATTTGGTTTTGCAACAGATAATAATTGAGAAATCACGTGCTCAGCAGCATTCAATTCACCAATCATCAAAGCAAAGTGTCTCTTTATATCATCACTAACTGAAGGATCTTTTTCGTTTAGCTCCAAAAATCCTTTAACAACTGTCAAAGGGTTTCTGATTTCATGAGCAACAGCAGCTGCTAGTTGGCCAGATATCTTCAAACGCTCTGTCTGTTTTATTTTTTCATAATATAATTGCTGTTTTTTAATTCGTCCATACGATACATAAAATACACAATAGATAATCACTTGACTACCTATAAAATTTATAACATTTCCTGTTAAATCTTGTTTTATAAAGCCAAATTCATTCCCTTGATCAATTAATATAATATAACTAAAAGTAAACATTATTGATATACCGTTTAATAGTAAAGAAAAGTAAAAGAGCTTTGCATCAAAAAACAAGATAGCGATTATGGGAATAAAACATAGAAAGATAAAGTTGGACCCAGTCGCTGGATATAAAAAGAAAATAGTATAAAAGTAAGACGATGCTACTATTATGAGTATTATTCTAAAAACATGGGTTACATATCTAGGATAAAGCAATAAACAGAAAGATAGCATGACCACAAATGTAACATGTAAGATAAAGCCACTCCCATGCTCACCCATACGTGGATTATCAATAAATAACCCCATGATCATGATGGTTATTACAATTAACATTGCACTATAGTATATTTTTTTATTTATTTGAGTATCCATTCCCTTCATACATACCCCTTGTTTAATCGTTTATTGGATATCTCTCATTTTACTTAAATATATGTTTTGGATTTCCTATGTATATTATCATACCATTTCAGCATACAATTACATCTTAATTTGAAAATTGTGAAATAGGTGAACTAGGTTAGGTAAAGCGATATTTTTAGTTGTACGGAGAGGGAGAACCGTTAAGGTAAAGAGCAAATCCCTAATGTTTATTGGACCTATTTTAACAAGTAATCTACCTCAATTTTGCTCTTATGGTCTGCCTTTGAAATGAAAAAAAGAGGAGCTATATGCTTCTCTTCTAAAGTGATTTTTACTATTTCAACTTCAAATAAATGTATGCCACTATCTAATTGCCTTGAATGCTATCAGTCTAATAGAAATTGATTTTAGTTATTTAATCGTCGAAAAACCTCATTTATTTATGATACCGTTCACCTTAATATAGCTTAGTGCGGTTTCTATATTATACTTATATACAAATCTAATGACGTCTCTACTTCTTTTACGACAAGCTCTATATGTTGATTTTTTCAAGTAGCGTTCTCTACACTTATTTCATTAAATATTGTTCTTTTATATTTTTTTTATCCTCATACATACGTACATCGCAAGTATGATAGAGATGCTCATAATCTATGCCATCTTCTTCAACAAAAACAATTCCAATACTTGGTACAATTTCAATTTCGATGTCGTCCTGCTTATACAAGTTAACTTGGAATGCATAACGCGCCTCGTTTATTTGCTTTAAAAACTTTTCCTTCGATTCAATTTGCTCAAAAAACATGACAAATTCATCGCCACCTAAACGTGCTAATATATGTGGCTTTGGTAAATTTTCACCCCAGCAATTCGCCGTAAAAATTAACACATTGTCCCCTGTTTGATGACCGTATGTGTCATTGATTTCTTTAAAAAAGTTTAAATCACATATCATTAATGCACCGTCTTTTTTTCTGGACTGTGCCAACTGTCGTTTTACTTCTTCCTCGAAATAAGTACGATTATATATACCTGTTAGTACATCGCGATGAGCTAAATGTTCATTTAAATTTCTACGCTGAAACTCCAAGGTTACTTCGTGTACCATACAATAATAATACGTTTCGTCTGCTATATTGACTTTAGATGCATCAATCAAAACAATGTTTTCAACTCCATCTTCATTTAAGTAATTAATCCGATAACCTTTGATGTATAATTCTTCATCTAAATGCGCAAACAAATAATCTAATGCAGTTGGCTCATTCGTATAATTGAAATAATTTCGGAAATCCGTATTTACTCTCATATGATAATCCAACTTCCCGCTCTCATTGACCTCTAGCACTCGCTTATTTTTATCGAGTATAACAATCGGTGTAGCGGAAGTTTCCATAAGGGAAGAATAACGCTTTACAGCACTTGATACTAAATTTAGCTTTACCATTAAATACGAAATGAACGTACATATTAATACCATCAACAATAATGCTGGTGTAGCTGGCATTACATAATTTAAGTGAATTAAATCTAACTGCCAGAGAACTACTCCGGCAAACATAATAGTGGTAAACGATATGCATACTTTAAAGAACAAGCGATAATCGGTAGTCTTTGCATATTTGTAGCCTACATATAAAAGAACTAAAATAACGGCACACACTCCAATATTCGCCATGGCAGAAATGTATCCGAAGCTACCATCTTGACCAAGCCGGTTATCTACAGCTACTTGCTTGATGGCACTTTCTAAAAAGCCAACACCAAGCATCAAAATACAGAAGCCGTATAAAACGTGAGGCATCCATGACATTTTGGTCAGTTTCATTGTTTTTACAATGTCATATATTATATGAATAATGAGTACAAAGCATAAATTAAAGGCAACTAACACAATGTAAAGATGTAAAAAACGACTAAATTCCGTTGGCACAAGTACGGAAATATAATCAAACGTATAGCCAATAGCACTAAAAAAAATACTTGTTGCTAACAATCTTGCTCTTTTATAAGGAAACGATTTTACTAACATATATGTACCTAAAATATATAAATATATACTAGGTATCACAAACACTAATACATTACGCATTGCCATTTCTGTACTCATACAACACCCCCTACCTTAACAAAATATGTAATAATTTATTTATTATAACAATTTGTTTTTCAAAACAAAAGATATATTACTAGCTAGAATTTTAATATGAAGACATCGTTTATATGTAATTTTATGTTGGAATTAAGAAGAAATATACAACTCAAAAACAAACCCCTTTAGACCGTTGTCAGTTCAACGTTCTAAAGGGGTTTTTCAGAAACCGCACTTACTTATAATAAGATTCATCGTACTATATATCAAATTCCTAATATACTTCACAATTAAAACATAGAACCCTTATTTTTCTTAATTCATTTCAGATAAACCCCAAAGTTGAACAATTAAAATTACATGCTGCCCCATCGAACATTCCCAATCGAATTCACATGCAATCACTGCATAGAAGAATCCCCTAACTCAACTTCCCCTTCTCCGCCTTCCTCGCAAAATACCGATTCAACCTAAATTCACATATCTCTTTAACCCATCCATACATTTATTTAATACATCTATTTTAGCAAACTATGTTCTATTTCATATATGATATCTTTCATCCTTTAACTTTAATTAAATTTCCATATTTATTCCAGAACACAAATACCTTATACTAATTACAAGGAGGAATGAACATGTTTAAGCAATTCATGAAAAAAGTTAAAAATACGATTGAATCACATAAAGATTACCAAAATGCGACAGGAAATTCTTTTCTAGATGTCGTTACGAATAAGGGGCTGTTCGGGGAGTATTTATCTAATTTTGCTCTAAATGATGTACAAGGAACGAGCAGAACCCTTTACAATATTTATATCCCGAAAAAGAACGGAAAACCAACCGAAATTGATTTAGTGTTTATTCATGAGACAGGCATTTATGCTATCGAGTCCAAAAATTATTCGGCATGGATATATGGTAATGGTGATCATAAAAACTGGACACAAGTATTCCCAAATCGCAAAAAATATTCTTTCTATAACCCGATTAAGCAAAACGAAACACATATCCGCGCCTTGCAACATGTCTTACCGAACATCCCTACCGAGGCATATACGAACTTAGTCGTATTCAGCGAACGCTGCGAACTAAAGAAGATTCACTACACACAACAGCAAACACATGTTATTAAACGCCCTGCCCTTCGCAAGTTAATAGAAGAGCTAACAAATAAAAACCCTAATCTGTTCACAACGGCCGAAGTCATTAAAATTTATACGGATTTAAAAAAATTCGCTGTTACAGATCCAGCTATCATTGAACAGCATCAGCAAGATATAGCACAATATAAGAAATAAGACTCCATGACTTCCTACTCTTCTATCAAGTTATTTCACAATCTGCTCAACGCATTCTTTAAAAAGTGGATAAAAACTAATACTTCTTCTGATTCTACTTTTGTTAATACATACGTATAGGAGGTTGGTGGAGTTATTTTATCTGCTTTTATCTCTACCAACTTATTCGTTGTTAGCTCTTCTTTAATCATAGTAATGGGTAAATATGAAATGCCGAGGCCTTCTTCGATAAAACGTTTTGTCACTTCTATTTGATTTACTTTCATCGTTCGAACAGTTGGATAATGTCTCTTAATATCGTTTAAAAGATAATCCCAATAATCGGGATGATTATGTGTAACCAACCGATATTTATGTATTGCTGTTTGTTCGTCAAGGTCAGATGCCTCTTTACAATTAGGCCCAACTAAAATGACAGGTTCTTTATGAACAGTATTAACTTTAATATTTGTTTGAATAGGAAGTAGCCTTGACAATCCTATATCTGCTTTTCCGACACTGATTTCTTCGCCTATCTCATAAGATTTCAATATATTTATAATGACCTCTATATTTGGATGTTCATTTATAAAATGACGCACTAAAGAGGGAAGAAATGAGGATGCAATTTGTGGTGCAGTAGCAATAACTAACTTTCTATTATACCCCTGTTTCCAAGATTCAAATTCTTCCATTCCTTCCTCATACTTCATTAAAAGCTCTGTCGCATATGAATAGAACCTATGACCTGCTGACGTGAGAATTACTTTAGTTCCTACCCTTTCAAATAATTGAATATTCAGACTTTCTTCTAACCTTTTAATATGTTTAGTTACAGCAGGTTGAGTTAGAAAAAGTTCTTCTGAGGCTTTTCTAAAATTCTCAAACTTTGCTGTAACAACGAAAGTCTTTATCCACTTAATATCCATATATACCTCCACATTAATAACGATTTGTTATTGAAAAATCATTTTTTCGTTAATACCTATTATCAATCTTTTCAATTATAATTCAATTAACAAATATATACAGCAAGGAGAGAATGGATATGGAAACATTTCAAGGTACAAAAGATTATTGGGATGCCAGTTTATACGATGGTAAGCATTCATTTGTTTCAAAATATGGGAATAGTCTGGTGGAATTATTAGCTCCCAAGGATGGAGAAAGAATTCTTGACCTTGGTTGCGGAACTGGAGATTTAGCTGGTACGTTATATGAGTGTGGTGTGGAAGTTGTAGGTGTAGATAAATCTGAAAGTATGGTGAAACAAGCCATTAGTAAATACCCGCATATACAGTTTTTTGTCCAGGATGCAACGAACCTAGTATACGATTGTGAATTTGATGCGGTATTTTCAAATGCAACACTTCATTGGGTACAGCCACCTATTAAAGCCGTACAAGCTATCTATCATAGTTTGAAACAAGGCGGAAGATTTGTTGCTGAATTTGGAGGAAAAGGCAACGTACAAACAATTACTGCTGAAATCATTCGACAAATAAAAAATTCAGGATTTGAATTTAAAGCAGAACAGTTTCCTTGGTTTTATCCAAGTATTGCAGAGTATACGAAGTTAATGGAAGAGGTAGGGTTTAGAGTGACATTTGCTCAACACTATGATCGACCAACACAATTGGATGGAGAGAATGGATTAAGCAATTGGATTAATATGTTTGGCGGTATGCTATTTGCTAATATTCCTGAACATACAAAAGGTCAAATAATCGAAAATGTTGAAAACAATTTAAAAGAAACTTTGTATCAAGAAGGAAATTGGATCGCAGATTATAAAAGGATTCGTGTAGTTGGAGTAAAATAAAACTGAGCTAATGAACGGAAGCGCTTATACTTATACACTAATTGTACCCAAATGGGAATATAGACGTACCTATGATAGATCATTATGCTATCTATATATTAGGGTGAAAACTTATCTGCTCCGTGTTCCTATATAATTGTAATTATAGGAAACATCTTTTCTTAGTGATTTTTGAGAAGTTGTGCTATATTCAAAGGGTCAGGAGTGAGTTGATGAAAAAGGTTTTAACAATTATGGCGATAATTCTTGTTTTACTCGGAGCAGCTGGCTATGCTGTGTGGCATTTTGGCACAAATATCGCTTCCGAAAAAATAATCGAAAAAGTGGAATCTACTTTAGATGACGAAAATCTAGCAGAAGTAAAATCCTATATCGAGAACGATTCAAAGATTCAAGAAATTGTAAGCGAGGCAGCATCTACAAATCCGGATACTCTTCCCTTCCAAACTAAAGAAGAAGCGACACGTGTGTTAATAAAAAAAGTGGGCGTTAATCGTTTACTTGATATTCAGGAACAAGTGCAAAACGGTTCAATTAGTCAGGATGAAGTATTATCCGAAATTGAAGGTAAACTGTCTGAGGATGAAATTTCTGCTTTAAAATATGTTTTATATACGGAATTGAATAAATAAAATATCCCCACATCTTAAGCAAAAAGGAGTGCCCAAAAAGTGGGTCACTCCTTTAAATGTATAAAATTTAACGTTTTTCTTCTATTCCTTCATCGTCTGTCCAACATTCAACGTCTCCAATATTAGGTACGTTTTTCTTATAGAATACTGGATCTTTCCCTTGCTTACGTTGGATTAAATAATCATCAATAACTGGTTTTGCTACTTTCCAAAGTAGTAAAATCGCGATTAAGTTGATGATGGCCATAATGCCCATAAATAGATCCGCTAAATCCCATACAACTTGTACTTTTGCAACTGAACCAAACATGACAAAGAGTACGACAAATATACGGAAGATAAATAAGCCATTTTTGGATTCTTTAATAAATCCAATATTCGATTCACCGTAGTAGTAGTTACCAATCACTGTACTAAAGGCAAACATAAGGACAATGATTGCTAAGAAGCTCCCTGCCCAATCACCTAGATTACTCACTAACGAAGCTTGCGTTAAATTGACGGACGTCGCGTCAGATTGCAGATACGCATCACCCAATAATACGATGGCAGCCGTTGCAGTACAAACTAATAATGTATCAATAAATACACCAAGTGCTTGAATCAAGCCTTGCTTTACGGGGTGAGAAACTGATGCTGTTGCTGCTGCATTCGGTGCAGAACCCATCCCTGCTTCATTGGAGAATAAACCACGTTTAATCCCGTTCATAATCGCTGCCCCTAACATGCCGGCAAAGGCTTCTTCCAATCCAAAGGCAGATTTAATAATAAGGACAAACACATTCGGAAGTTCTGAAATATTGATGATGACCACAACAAGTGCAATGACAATATATAAAATCGCCATAACCGGAACAACGACTTGAGTGAAGCTGACAATTCGCTTTAACCCACCAAAGACAATGATGCCTGTTAAAGCAGCCATGATTAAACCTACTACAACACGATTAGCACCAAAGCTTTCTTCAAAAGCAATTGAAATCGTATTAGCTTGTACGGCATTAAAAACAAAGCCGTAAGTAACGGTAATAGCAACCGCAAAAAGAATGCCCATCCACCTTTTATTTAAACCTTTTTCCATATAATAGGCAGGACCGCCACGGAACAATCCAGTACGGTCGTCTTTCACTTTATATACTTGTGCTAATGTACTTTCAATCAGTGCAGATGCTCCCCCAATTAGCGCAATCATCCACATCCAAAAGACAGCACCAGGACCGCCAAGAGCTATCGCCGTTGCAACCCCCGCAATATTACCCGTTCCAATACGAGAAGCCGCAGATATTGTAAAGGCCTGGAAAGAAGAGATCCCCTTTTTTCCCGACTTATCTTTTGGCGCTGCTTCTGTTATAAGCTTAAACATTTCTGGAATTAATCTAAATTGAATAAATTTCGTTTTAAAGGTAAAAAACAAACCCGTTCCTACTAACAATACAATTAATACATACGAATATAAAACTGTATTTATTTCACCTAGAATACTACTAAACCAATCCATACATTCACTTCCTTCATTTAATAGAATGTCCTGTTCACCCCATAGGAACAAAAATTAGAAAATAAACTATTTCTGACTTTTGCCACGCTCTTCTTCCCATACACGTTATAGCCCGATTCATTTTAAAACAATCGGCGAATACGGATAATAAAAATCTGACAATTCAAAAATCGAAGAAGAGGAGAAGAAACTGCTAGGAAAACAGCACGAAACCTTATAATACAAGCTAAGTCCGTTACCTTAAAAAGCATCCTCGGAACAGAAACCATTTTTCATTATACTAAAAAAACACCATTTTTTTCAATGAAAAATGGTGTTTTCGAGATTTAAATTGTCATTTATCAGAAATTTGATTTGTTTGGTTAAATTCTTGATATTCTTTCGTGCCATTACTTTATTTTCTGTTATATATAATGGATTTCTCTAAATGAAACAAGATGATTTTTTAGGCTATTGTCTCAAAGATTGTTACTTTTCAAAGATGCTACAGGAATATATTGGAATTTATGTAACCATCCTAAATTATTAACGTCTAATTATGTGGAGGGATGATCTTGAAACATTTCATTGTATTTATTAGTATATTCTTCATTTTAATTGCAGGTTGTTCAAACGAGATTGAAGTTGAAAGAAATGAGATTTTAGTACAAAAACGTGTTGGAGAAAAAAAGGTATATGAGCATTCCAAAACGATTACCGATAATGCTACAATCGAAAAAGTTGAAGCTATTCTTGAAGATATCCGTTGGGAAAATGCAGAAGTAAGTATGGTATCCCCTCCACATTACAAATTCAGTTTGGAAGGAACCGATGAACAGGCGAAGGTCATTTATTCCCTTTGGATTAGCCCAAACAAAGATAAAGTGGAGCTTGTTGTAGAAGGTGAAAGTAAATATGGCCAATTAAGCAAGAGTACATCCGCCAAATTATTTGAGCTACTTACAGGTGAAAAATTATCTGACGTAGAGTAAATAGTACGAGACAGAGTAAATTATTGAGGCCTATTTACTATGAATCTCCCACCAATTTTATCATTAGATTTTTGACACACTAACATTCGCATATGTTCCACATAATTTTCAACTACTACTTTTTTTCTAATCCAAGTTGCAAATCGTTAAATGATGGCGAAAATTGAACACTTTAATAAGAAGCTTAACCATTATAAAAACTCATGAGCAGTATTGTTACTACCCATGAGTTTTGCTTATGCATGTTTCATAGCATCCATTGCCATTTTCAATTATGTCTATGAGGGTTACAGCTTGTTAGAATTAAGCACATTGTATTAAAAATAAGGGTGTAGTCACACTAAATGACCTCTTATACATAGATAGGGGGTGTCTAGAAAGTAAAAACCTTCAGAACACCCCCTCCAATCCTACTCATCGTTAACGTCGTTCTAAATCTTGGTAATCTTTCATATACGGTCCGTCCTCTGCCACATATGAATGATACAATGCCTTTACTGCAAAATTTTTCTCTAAACCCATTTCAGCTTTTAGTTTTTTTAACTCATCATGTAACTCACGATGTTCATTGATAAGCTTGAGCATGATTGATTTATTATATTTCATTCTATCCGTCCTTTTAGTTGATGACTTGAATAATGACAACTTTTAAATAGTTAAATTCCGGGAAATTATGTGGCACTGTAAAATCCTCGGGCAACTGATGTTGTTCTAGTATTTTGTAACGTGTATTTGTCTCTTTAAATGCTTTATCAATAAACGTTTTAAATTTTTTCATGTCAAAGCTGGCGTTATTCGTTGAAGCGATTATCACACCATGATCATTCGTAATCGCAAGCGCATCCTTTAAAAGCTTCGGATAATCTTTTGCTGTACTAAAGGTCATTTTCTTTGTTCGTGCGAAACTCGGTGGATCAAGCACGACCACATCAAACTTCAAATCATGACGCTTTGCATAGCTAAAGTAGTCGAATACGTTCATCACTTTAATATCTTGTGATTCATAATCGATCCCATTCACTGCAAATTGTTCGATTGTTTTAGCTAAGCTCCGTTTAGCTAAATCAACACTCGTCGTACTTAATGCGCCACCAAGTGCTGCTGCTACCGAAAATGCGCCTGTGTAAGAGAATGTATTTAACACGGTTTTGTCGATTGCATAGTGATCGCGTAGTGCTTTACGAACATTCCGCTGATCAAGGAAAATCCCTGTCATTGCCCCATCGTTTAAATCAACCGCAAAGTTCATGCCATTTTCCATGACGATTAATGGGAAATCACCCTTTTCACCTGATACGTAATCATCTTGCTCTACATATTGACCGTTCGTATTAAATCGTAATTTTTCATAAACACCGCGTGTATTCAGTGCAATATTTAACGCTTCATACACGACATCACGGAAAGCATACATTCCTTCACTATACCAGCTCACCATATAGAAGCCATTGAAGAAATCAATTGTTAAGCCACCAATTCCATCACCTTCTCCGTTAAATACACGGAAAGCCGTCGTGTCTTCTGATGCAAAAAAGTCAGCACGTTTTTCTGCCGCTTCACGAATTTTTTTCGTGAAAAAGCGCACATCGATAACTTCTTTTTGTTTGCGTGATAGTACCCAGCCGATGCCTTTGTTTTGCTCACCATAATAGCCTGTCGCCATATAACCACCTTGTGCATCTAATAATTGTACAATCGTTCCTTCTGCAATCGGCACCTCGGGTATGTCTACAGCTTCTTTTAAAATAAGCGGATAGCCATTTTGCATTTGCTTAATAAATTTTGATTTTACGTATATTTCGCGTATTTGTTCCATCGAGTCATCCTAACTATTTCATAATCTATCTATTATGGCATGTTTCACAGGAAAAGGCGAAGAAATTAAGTATTTTATTCTTGCGTCCTAAAAGAGTTGTATTTACTTGAGCGGCTGGCTTGGAGGTGCACATAAAAAACAGCCAACTCCTTATTGGATAATTTACGCGGGTTGGCCACACTTTTACGCGTTTCACCTCATTTATTCTAAAAAAGAGTCAGCTATCTCTTTTAGATAACTAACTCTCCTAGACATTCATTTAATAAGGATTCGTTGCGATAAAGCTTGCTGTTTTCACGTAAATACGTGGATTTAGCTTTAATTGGTTAACGATGAATTCGGCAATATCTTCTGGTTGCATGATTTTCGAGTCATCGTTTTCTTTAATTAAGTTCGCTTCCATTGCTAAATCGGTTGCTACTGTGCTTGGAGTTAAAGCCGATACGCGAATATTGTTGCGGCGAACTTCTTGTGCCAGTGATTCTGTAAAACCAATGACCGCAAATTTCGATGCACTATAAGCACTTGATGTAGCCGCACCGTTTAATCCAGCTGTAGAAGAAATATTAATAATATCTCCACCATTTTTTTCGATTAATTGAGGGAGCACGGCACGCGTTACGTAGTATGTGCCCATTAAATTTGTATCAATAATTTGCTTCCACTCCGCTGGATCCATGTCCATCACCTTACCGAATGTACCCGTTCCCGCATTGTTTATTAAAATATCGGCAGGCCCTAAATCGTTTGTTAGTGAAGAAATCGCTGCATCGACTTGTTCTTTTGATGAAATATCAGCCGTTGCATACGCTACTTTCACGCCTAAGCTTTCAATTTCAGTTGCTACTTCCTTTAACGTTGCTTCTGTTTTCGCAAGTAACCCTACGTGTACGCCCTCTTTTGCTAAGTAAAGCGCTGTCGCTTTTCCAATTCCTCTTGCTGCACCCGTTACAAATGCTACTTTTCCTTGTAAATTTTGCGCCATTTTAAGCAGCTCCCTTCCAAAATATCTATAAAATTCATTTTCATTATACTATAGTAAAATATTTTTTGCTAAAAGCCCGCATTGCATTTGTATTAAAAAAGTTAAGGTTTCTCGCGTGTTATTTTTTATCCTGCAAAAATAATCATCCCTTTTTTTCGCACCGATTTCGCCATTTAACGAAATCGATATACGACTTATAAATAATTAAGTGTCAATTCTCGTGGTTGGCGCTTATTTACAATTAAGTTGTATATGAAATTAAGTATATTTAAGTTTTGCTGTTTTTTAAATGATGGAAAAATAATTTCTTACACAAAAACAATAACATCCCTGGCCGCTGTCAGCTATGTTACACTAACCGTATAAAGGAGGTTGTCCGTATGCAACAGCTACAATTGGAAGCATCTTGGGACAAAGCATTGTCCACGCAAGACCGAGAGCATATTAAAAAACTTTTTAATGAAACAAAGCAGCAACATTATTCTACGATTGTTTTTGCTCCGATTCGGGAAGCTATAAATCATCGAAATGAGTTATTAGTTACCGTATTAGTGCATAATTTTACGTCATTTCCGTTCACGTTCGAAAACACACGACTCGTCTATTCGAACGAACAAGCGGTACTTGCAGAGCAGGCATTTACGTTACCTGCACTTACGATTCCAGCAAACGTTAGCATGCCGTGGACGTTTATTTTTCCGCCAGGGAGCTATACACAAGGGGCTTCTCTTTGGAACGGGCGGTTAGACATCCAATAGCGCCCCTAAAAACGGTCTACACCTTTAAAAAACATTTAATTTTAGGAGGGCGACTATTTGAGTCCAGGTGAAAATATTTATTTTTCGCTACTTGGTTTTGGTGTACTAATGGCAATTATGATCATTTGGCTCATTTTGCGAAAGCGAAAAAAACTGGTGATTGGCATTACAAGTGCTTTAATTATGGGCTATGCTAGCTACTATCTCTACTACCCTACATTAAAAGTGAATACGCATGCAGAACGCTATCAGCAACTCGAAGCCTATTTGGAAAAAACATATCCTGATAAACAACTCGCCATTTCCCCGCAACATTATGAACCAGGATATAGAGTTGGTGAGTTCCGAGTGAATGATAGCAAAACACCTTCAATGGGCGTGTCATTACGTGTAGATCAACATGGGCAAGTATCCCAATTTGCTACTTGGTCCAATACAAGTTATCCAACGCAAAAGAGCTATGGCGAGAAATTGCATTCCATTACGGAGAAAACTATTCATTAGATAAAGAAATAGCTAAAATTACGCAAAAAGCTGAATGGATAGATGGTGAACTGACAGCATTTGCTCTTACGATTAATGATGCACCTTCCATTGCCATTTTCAATTATTCGCATGAGGGTTATAGCTTTTTAGAATTAAAAGAAGGTGAACGTGGGCAATTTGTTTCTGTCGAATTAGACGACTATCTATTCATATATATTGATGAACACTACGAAGGCGAAGATGTTACGATTCATTCCGAAACTGGTGGCTCATATACGCTAAATGCTTTAGAGCAAAAAGGACAATTAATTGTAAAAATAATCCATAACTAGCTTTCTTACACGTATATCAATATGAATGTAAGAAATGCATAAAAGGCATTCTATAAAAAATGAGCGCTGCGTGAATCGTATCCATGAAGTATATGAAGGCAATCCACACAATTTAAAAGATTTTACGAAGCAAGATAGTATCATACTAAATATTCAACGTGCCTGTGAAGCGAGCATTGATCTAGCGATGCATATTGTTAGTGAACTGCCAAAGACGATTCGTGAAGGATTTAAGCTATTACAAGAGGCGGGTCTAATTGATGGGGATTTAGCGAAGACGCTGATGAATATAGTTGGCTTCCGAAATATTGCCGTCCATGATTACCAAGCATTAGAGCTTGAGATTTTAGAGGTGATTTTAGAAAAGCATATTGATGATTTTAAGGATTTTACAAAGGTCGTGTTACAGCTTGAAACATAGTTATTTTAAGTTAAATGAAGAAGATATTTTACACATTGTGAAGGATTTTTTATTGCAACAATTAAATTCAGAACAATCGCAAGGAAACCTAGCTCTAGTACAAGCTTCTAAAGACGAACTCCATTTAGTCGCAGCATTTTCAAATATCGAGGACGACTCGATCCAACAATTAGATTTACAATCACTTGGCAAGACAATTGACTATAATGGGCCTATATCTTCTTTAACAGATAGTAATTTTATAGATACAAGTTCTACTGAAACAAAAGAAAAAGTTCAACAACTGTTACAAAAATTAAAAGACGAAGGAATCGAGTAGCATTCCCTCGTCTTTTTTATAACCGCAACTAATGTAAGTACGGTTTGTTATACTGCACTCAAATATAAATCTAATGAAGCTTCAACTTCCTTCGCAACTAGTTCAACAAAGTCCGTATAATCCTCTGTCGTATGTGCCTTATCTAAAGCATTATAGTATGCTAAACGATTCTCTACTCGAATAATAATTGGCGGATAACCAGATTTCATTAACTCTAAGTTTAATAACAATCTTGATGTACGACCGTTCCCATCAATAAACGGGTGAATGCCAACAAAAATGGCATGCAGCATTGCACCTCGAACGATTGGATGTGAATTCTGTGCTTCTCCGTCATACCAACTCATTAAAGCGTCCATCTGTTCTTGAATTTTAAACGGTGGTGGCGGTGTATGGACAGCACCTGATATAAACACTTGCTGATCACGGTACACACCTGCATAACCATCGTCAATTCCCTTTAACACTAATCGATGTAAATTTTTAATTTGCCATTCTGAAAATGGCTCTTCTTTTCGTACAATATCTTCAACATATGAAATCGCATCTCGGTGGTTAATCACTTCTAAGTGCTCTCGCATCGTTTTACCACCAACCGTAATACCTTCAAGCACTACCTTTGTTTCATTAATCGTTAGCGTATTTCCCTCGATGGCATTTGAGTTATACGTCCATTCTAAAAACAACTTTTCACGTAAACTTTGTACCGTATATTTTGGTAACGGGCGTTTCGCATCTAATTGTTGCTTTTTTATATCGATTTGTCCGAACACTTTTTCATCTCCTTATAGAGGATCTATTATTTCCTATCATAATATAAATAACGACAGAAACGAAATTTATCTGATTCTCTTTATCTTAAAAAATTATCTACAAGTTATTTTACTGAAAACTTTTTATATATTAAATCGTATATAATAAAACAATGTTGCTAATTTAAGGGATATACATCAATGACTCTTCCATCTATTATATTAGGCTTATTCTTTTTATTTTCTATCGGTATGTTCATCTTTAAATTTTTTGAAACCGAAAAAACAGAAGAAATTAGCCGTAGCATAAGTGGTGCTCCATTTTGGGTTATTATTATTTGGGGCATTATCGCTGAACTCCCCTATCAAGTAAGAAAGACAATCTATATCATCCTTTTATTTCTTTGTAGCATTTTATTTGGTGCACTATTTGTTAGATCTATCGTAAGTGGATAAAATATAAATACCACCTAAAACGTTATCAAATCAACATTTTAGGTGGTGATATATGTGCTAACAAATGCAATTAAACAACTATTGATTAAAAAGTTAACGCAAGCACTACAAGCATCCACAGCAAAAACAGAAGAAAACTTTCATTCACCAAGGTGGTATCTTTTGCTTGATCGAATTAAGTTAACGGGTGAGCGTGTGTAATCGCTCGCGCAGCATAATAGCCACTCAGTGCGGAGGATAGTGTACCTGGCCCTGGAAATGATTGTTCCCCTACAATGTACAATTGTGGTAAGGATGAACGCACGCTTTTAGGTTTTACGATAGCATTTCTTACTGTTAAAGGAAAACCACCTACACCAGATTTGCCGATAAATTTTTTATACGTTAAGGGGGTGCCTGCTTCTGCATAGATTAAATAGTCTTCTATATTCACGACTTTTTGAATTTCTGACAAGATCGCCTCGGTTAATTGTTGTTTTTTCACTTTATATTCTTCTTTTGAATACTGTCCCCACTGCTCCACATTTGCATGAATGGAGCAAGTCATCATGATTTCTCCATCAACTCGTTCATTATGTTGATTGTACGCTGGTTGGAAGGTGACATACACAGGGCCATGTCCGTCTGAAAATAACACATCATGTTCTTTACTTGGTACAATTTGAAGGGCAAAAGGAAGCTGCCTTGCATTCAGCTCCTGATGCCAAAATGCATCTTTCAGAAGTGCATCTACACGAAAAGCCCCCCAAGAAAATGTCTTAGATTCTGCATGACTCGTACCTCGCCCAAAAGAAATACCTGTATTATTAATGACTATATCATAGGCTCCATTCCGCTTCTTACTCGTCACATGCCAATTTTTCTGTTCATAAATAATTTCTTTCACAGGAGAAGCTACCATCACTTCACCACCAAGCTGAACAATTCGTTGTGCTAATGCTTCGCTTAATTGCCCCATTCCTTTGTCGATGTAGAAGCTACCTCTTCTATAAATTGTTAATGCTAGACTAGATGGCAATAAAGCCGCTTTGGTGCAGTCAGTTTGTGCTGCATCCATTAACTGTGCATCCAAAAACTGCCGTAGTGGCTCATAGGATTGTAGGTTATATTTACGCAATAAATCCTCCACTGTCCATGTCGCGTAGCGTGCCAAACGTACCATCAATTGTGGATGAGTGAGAGCATAGCGTGGTAATTGACCTAGGTCATACATACGCTGAATCGGCATGGAAACCCCTGTGGCTGTCACTGCATATACTATTTCACTGATCTGTTCGAGTTTTTGCCAAAAGCTGCTGACAGCTTGTCTTCTTTCAGGTAATGCATGTGACAATTCTTCATCCCACTTTGTCGCATCTCGATAAATCGAAATTTTGCGATCTTGTAAGATGACGTCCATAGGATGATGCAACATATCGAATGGTAGCTTTAGTTGCAGTTCGTTAAATAATGTGTCCAATAAACCACGTTCTTCTAATCCAAAGGCAATCGTCGCACCTGTAGGAAAAATACGTCCTTTTCGTGCATACCAACCTGCAGACCCACCTACTGTTGTCGCCTTTTCGAGAACGGTTACACTATAGCCTTTTTGAGCTAATAGGGCCCCTGCCATTAACCCGCCAACGCCAGCACCAATGACACAAACGGTTTTACTCAAGAAGATCCCCTCTCTTCCTTTCTAAACGCTTCACAATTTTTTCCAATCTTACGTAATTATAACGCTGCTCAATAATAAAAGGAATATGGACAATGCGGGCTCAAATAGGATTTCACTGATTAAAAAAATCCAATTGGAGGTGATTGCTTGAGTAAATTTAATCCAGAAAAACTCTCTGTAGAATACAAGCATGGTGTTACTGCTACGGAACCTGTTATTCCAAGACGTTACACACTCACTCACTCGGATGTAACTGGCGATTTATTTTTAACAATGGGAACTCATTATGCCTGGGATAAAATCGACCCTACAATGAGAGATGAAGTATTAGGTGAATGGAAAACAAACGGAGGTTTCTTATATTACTGTGTTTATGTATATATCGATCAAGGAGAACATGACCAAAATACAGCAGCAAAACGCATAGCCATATTCCGGCGTGAATTACCACTTGCATTAACAGCTATTCGATACGGGGATAGATTTTTATTCGACGCATACCCTCATCTAAATCATGCCCCCATCATAGTGAACTATATGTCGGCCTATCCTCAGTTTGCTAGACAAGAAAATCGGGGGACTTTCCAAAGTTTTTCCATAAACTGATTATCTATTACTTTATTTAAAAACTTATTTGCATCCCAAATGAAGCTTTTATTAATCCGCACTTATTTATGACCAGTTCTGTGCAACAAGTATAAGTGCGGTTTTTTATTTTAAGCTTTCTTATAAAACAAAGGGCGGTGATAGTATGCTAAGTAAAGACTCCGAATATTGATCCCATGTCTTCAACTTTTCAACACTATAGTTTACAAAGCAATCGTGAGCATTCCCTTTATCATCTATTACTCAGCTTCTAAAATAGCTTCTATCTCTATCCAATGTGTAGGCTGTCCTTCAGCAATACCTAACATAAAATCAATTTTCACAATAACATTCTCAAATGTATAAGTACCTTCCATTTCACTATACAAATTAACATAATCCACACTGAAATACTTATAGCCGTCTTCCTCTTTATAACACCATACTTCATCCGCCTTCTGTACATCCACACCAAAAGATTGTAGAAATTGCACTAGCTTTATATTTTTCACAATCTTTTCAGCATAAAAAAGACAGTTTTCACAACCACAGTGATTTTTGTCACCCACACTGTATTTAGTAGAAAATATTTTCTGATTTTGTTCCTGAATAGTCATTTCAATTCCTAATCCCCCAATAAACATTAATCGCCTGTTCTAAAAATCATTCAGGCTGTTTTTACATCGCCCTATTTCAAATGAACGATTATTCCCTAATTAAAAATCTACGGTCCCCACTCAGGGTCTATATACAATACTTCAATTTCATAATCTCTCATGCCATGTACGTCGAGTAGCTTTCGGAAATAGACTTCCGTTTCGCGTATAACATGTGGGTTGGCTATGTGAACATATACTATATGGTCCCCGCCTCCCATCGCATGCACCCCTAACAAAGTACTTGCTTCATCCAAAAAATCGCCTTCAAAAAATCGTTGCTCCATCGTTTCTGATTTGCTTTCTGTTAGCACATTGGGCACGATATAATGCATAGCCATAAAGATGATAGAAAGACCTAACGTACGCTTTTTCATACTAGCCCCTCCCGCAATCCATGTCCCTTCATTTTAAAGGAAACATCTTCCAAACACTAGCGGAATAAAAAATAACAGCAAGACGTATCCTGCTGCTAGTTCCTTCCTTTTTCTTGTTGCATTTTTTTCTTTTGTTTGTCTGCTCGGATGTAGGTCATTTCTGCCGATACTAACATCCACACAACAACACCAATTACTAATGCAAGAATTACAAATTTCATGCCATTGCCTCATTTCATTTCTTTTTTCTATTATAATTCTCCCATGTCTCTTTCCTCTAACCTATTTCATGTACAATGACAGATTCCATTTCACACCAACACGTAACTGCGTAAAAATTCTATAAATATCTATTTTTTCGTCGCTTATTCCATTTTTTCTTTCATATTTGATTAGTGAATTGCTAAAAGGTCCTATTTACGATAAATTTATACTCATATGACTTTAGTATCGAAATTACTCCGTCACACGTAGGGTAAAATGTATCACTTATCACGAAAATAATGTATTGGAAAGGTGACATATGACTAGTACAAGCATAATGATCGCAAAGGAAGCTTATGAACAGCAGTTAGAAGAGCAGTTATTGTCTGTCGGCATTTTAAGGTATTGGGATGGAAAGGTGATTTCTTCAAGAAAACTAATTGAAAATGCTCAATTTTTTGAAACAGAAGATATGATTTATAAAGAATGGTTTGATTCTGTGTATGACAGCTACCACTTCTATAACGGATTTGATTCATTAGAAGAATGTGTAGCCTATATTTCCCAAAGTCCTTATGATAACGCTACTTATAAAATTGTTCGATTTCTCGATATGTTTTACGCCGTTGTCTATGAAAATACACAGCATCAACAAGTAGTCGGAAAAGATGTTTCTTATTACACAAAAAACAAATTATTCTTATCGTCGCCACGTCCACAGCATAGTTCAATAGCCAAACAGCGTGTTCGCCTTCCGGTTATTCCACTCATTTACCATGAATTAATGGTATTTGATCCAAACTTGCGTGTATATGAACTAACAGAAGCAGCATCGGATCAATTTGTAGAAGGCGACGCTCATGATTTAATGTCTTATATCGTATTGCTTGGTATTACGTTCAAGGATATATGGTATCCATGTACGACGCCGCACAGCATTGCTCATAGTCGTGCTGCATTAAATATGTATTTTAACGATGGACATGACCTTATGCTATTTGGGAAATATGTAAATGCTGTCGCCATTAACCCTTTCCAGCGACTCATTTGTTTTGCCAAGGGACGTATTGAACATTTCCAAATGGATATAGATGATCGAAAAACGCCACCACGCCGTCTTCCATATCGTGAAGTAAAACGGTTCCATGATATGGTTCATATTCGTCCTCTCAAAGAGCATAAAGAATTGTTGGAATTGATTTAATAGAAAAGCTGCCCCTAGTTGTTGATTGCCCAACAAAGGTGCAGCTGTTTTTATTTTTCGTTACGCACCACAAGTACGTCACAGTTTGCATGACGGACAATACGTTCGGATACGGAGCCAAGCATTAACTTTTCTACTCGGTTTAAGCCTGTCGCACCAATGACGATTAAATTCATGTCTGGTAAATTCGTTAAAATTACTTTAGCTTTCCCTGTTTCCACTTTCGTGTTGACATGTTCAACACTAGCTTCATGTGCTTTCGCCTTTAATTCACCAATTTTCACTTCATACTCTTGTTTTAACTTTTCCGCATACTTGACATCATATGCTTCCACTGTACCGAATGAATGTGTATCAACGACACTAATTAAATGAAGTGTCGCGCTGTTTTGTTTCGCAATCTCCACCGCGCGCTCAAATGCATCAATCGATTGCTGTGAAAAATCGAGCGCTACGGCAATATTTTTATAACTACTAATCATGGAATAGCCTCCTTTATCTACCTTCTATTATACCAAACGTAAGTTAATTTTACCCATGATAGAAAATGTTTTCTGTGAATTTAATAGCGGATTGATCATAAAAAAATCTGCAAGCTCCTATAGGCAGCTTACAGATTGTTATCTTTTAACGAATGGTTTTTAAAGCCGTTGACCACGAAATTAATTGATCTAACATTTGATTGACCGAGTCCGCCTGCACATCTTTCGGTTTAAATACATTGCCGTTTTCAAAATCCGTGAATAATGACAATGCTGGATGTACACGTACATCCGCCACTAATAATTCCCCTAAAATACCGCGTAAATGCTCCGTTGCACGGGCACCACCGACAGAGCCATATGACACGATTCCTGCTGCTTTGTTGTTCCATTCATCACGCAAGTAGTCTAACGCGTTTTTCAATGCCCCCGTGATGGAGTGGTTATATTCTTGTGTGATAAAAATAAACCCGTCTTGTGCATTAATTGCTTTTGCCCAAGCTACTGCCCCTGAAGCGTCTACACCTGGTTCGCCTAATAAAGGTAATTTAAAATCAGCAATATCAATAATCGTGTAATTGGCATCACCGCGCTTGTCTGCTAGCTCTTTGACCCATTTTCCGACTTGCGGGCTGACACGTCCTTCACGCGTTGAACCTAAAATGATGCCAATATTTAATGTTGTCATGATTTCTCCCTCCCTCTTTGTTTGCCAAATCGTTTCGTAACGAGGCTCATTGGGCATTATTTACTTCTGTTCATTTATGTATACACATAAATCTTGAAATTGAAGTAGTAGTGCGGGATTGGAATTTTAATACGTCCATATAAATAATTACACCTTCGCACTTTTCATATAGCGCGAAGGCATAACACATACATCTAATATTTCTTCGGTTTTAAATTGGATGCATGGTAAATTTGCATAAACAGCAAAATAGCACCAAGCCCGATAATGCTTATTAATTGCGAGTTTCCTGAGAAAACGGAATAATACATTAACGCAAAACATAATAAAACGATTAAAAACAGCAACGTATAATACAATTTATAAAAACTTTTTAACATTAAATACTTTTCCCCATCATCAAAACTATCAAATAACTCTTGCTGATAGGTTGGTGATTGAGGATCAGGCAGTTTATATTCGGGATTTACATAACGGTATAAGTGAACGGTAACTGCTTGTGCAAAAAAGGACACTGCACATAAAATCATAGCGTAGAGAACAAGCTTTGGATTCGAATCACGCGCTACAATAAAGCCCCCAGTCAATGCCACAAAAGAAACAGAAAATGGGATTTGTAGCCACATTGCCATCGAATAACTTGCTCGTTCTAACATAACCCGCCCCTCATCTTCTTGCTCTATATCGACTGGTGTCCTGCCCTTACTTTTGATATACACTGCATACAAGCTTGCGATCAATAAACCGACGAGGCTCACCAAATTAGCTATGTATAGGCTATTGTACGAGATTGTTTCATGTGGGGCTACTCCTACCCATTGACTGAATGCATAAACAAAGAGTACAGCTAAGACCATCGGCATCAAATACTTCTTCATAATAATTCCTCCTCCGTAAATAGAAAGACATGTTCAATCGGTTCGTTAAAAACTTTTGCAATACGTGCAGCAATAAGTAAGGATGGCATGTACTCCTCACGTTCAATCAAGCTCACAGTTTGCCGTGAAATTTTGGCTCTTTTTGCAAGTTCCGATTGATTTAAGCCATCCCGCGCACGCAATTCTTTCAAGCGACTCTTCACCTTATCACCTCAATATGATTGTACATAATTCTTTACTTTTTGACAACGATATTAGTCAAAATGAATATTTTAATTGTCATTCATTTGAAAATAAAAAAACTCCCTCACTAACGGGAGTTAAATAATCTGTTGCACAACCTGAATAATTCGCTGTACGTCCTCATCTTGTAATAAAGGATATATCGGTAAAGACACCGTATTTTGCGTCCACTTTAAGGCATTCGGATACTGTGCTTTCGGCTCTAAAATCTCTACCTCTCGGATTGGTACGACAGCTGTAATGTCGTGTTTAGCTAATGCTTTTATAATTTCTTGTTGTTTTGCTGTTTGTAAAATCGCCCGAAAATGAACTGGCTCTAGACCTGGCCCTGCACCGAGTAACGGCAAACGGGCTGCCTTATATTGCTCATAAATTTCCTGCCTTCTCTGTAAGAACTGGGAGAATTGCTGTAACTGCGCACTTCCTACCGCTGCCTGCAAATCCGTCATTTGAAAGTTAAAACGGAGTTTCGTGTCAAAGCGCTGATCATGTAAACGATAGTCCTTTAGTTTTTCGATGATTGACGCATCTTTACAGACGATCATGCCCCCTTGCCCGCCTGTTGTCATTAACTTCGTTGCATAAAATGAAAAGATGCCTATATCCCCTTGTAATCCTACGGGGATGCCGTTTACACGTGCACCCAATGCTTGGGCACAATCTTCAATCACATACTTTTTACCAGCAAGCGAGGACAAATCTTGCGGTAAGCCGAACATATGCGGAATAATGGCGATATTCGTTTCGCTACCAATGGCCGCAATATCCATGTTCGGACAATCGTGCTGACAATCTATAACTACAGGGATGCCTTTAGCTAATGCAATGGCATTTCGTAAAGCAGAACATGAATAAACTGGGTACGCAACATTTTTCGTAGGTGCATCAAGTGCGATAAGTGCCAAATATAGGGCAGCAGTGCCACTTGAAACAGCAATAGCTGAGCCTCTTGGTACCCCTAAAAAGTCACAAAACTCATTTTCAAAATTCTCGACAGCCCTACCTTGCGCAACCCAGCCCGACTGAATGACGCTCATCGCCATTTGTTCCTCTAAGGAGCCTAACGTCGGACGATTATGAGGGACTGGATTACGACCAAATTGTTTATTTACGTACACTGACTCCACCCTTCTCTCCCGTCACGTTTAAAGGATATGCGAACGTAAAATATAATATTTTTCTGCATAAGGTAACCCGATCTCCATCCCTCTCATTTCCGCCCATTTCTTCACACTTTCTGGGGATATTAAATGGTTAGGAGGGCGTCTTTGAGATGTATGCTTGAGAAATGAATCCACTTTCTTTTGAATTGTATTCGATAAATCTAAATATAACTCCCCTGTGTTCCAAAACTTTTGGAACTGCCAAGAAATCAGTGGATATTCATACATCGCAATCAGCTTGATCAGCTGACTCGGTTTAGGTCTCAATGCGGCAAAGCAAGCTTCAAATAAAACGATATGATCTTGATGATAGCTTGGAAGTGGAATAAATACCATTGTAGGCTGAAACGTGTTTAAAATCTGATCAATTTTTGAAGTCATTTCAAATTTTGGGACTGTATCGAGTAATGAATCTTTGTCGTGATAAACAACTTCAAAGTCATGACAGCCAAGCACCTCTAAGGCATTCTTTAGTTCTTTTATGCGCATAGCAGCCGTTACCGTTTGTTGGCTATGTGGATGTGTTACCTCACCGACAGCCATCACAATGACTTTTACTTTATTTTGATAACGACATGCCTTTTCAATTAATCCTCCACATCCAAGCACTTCATCATCGGCATGAGGAGCAATAATTAATATTCTTTCCTTCCCTGATGTAATCATGAATTCACCTCCGTTCAAATGTTTTAGTTTAATGCGCTCTTTGTTGTCGAATCATGTTCATCGTTTCTGGTCCACAGTGAAAGAGCATATCAATAATGGAAAGATTCGGTAGGAATTCTCCCCAGCGCTGTGGATAGATGGGATGCGTAAAGTCCTGATAAATGAGTTGTATTTGACGCTCATGAAACTTGCTTTCATCATTATAGGCCCGTGCGCCAATACCAGATAAATAGACATCCCCACCTAAGTGAGCTACGATGTTAATATTTCTTTCATTTTTACTGCCAAAATCTTGCTGAAAATCAGATTCGAGCAAAATGTCAGCTCGAATATTTAACAATGACTGAATATGCTGGATGAGAGCGATATTAAACGGGGCAAGATGTGTCCATTTCCCCTGATAAAGTTGTTCAAACCCATCCTTATACGTAAGCCAGTACGGGCTCTTTTTATAATTCGCCTCAATCGCCTTCCAGTGATTCATTTGCCATTTCTGATCAGTAGCAATTTGTAATGCATGAATCGGTTGTTCTTTATTTTGTAATGGTACTGTGAGCATCAAGCTACCATTCGGGGTTTTAATTTTCGAACGATTAATATAACCACTTTTCGAATGATCTGCTTTATCTAATATGACAAACCGATCTACTTGGTCCATCTTATCGAAGTACCCAATCCACGGTAAATAGTTGGGTTGATGGATCGCTACTTTCATCTTTTTTCACTTCCATTTTATACTTTATAGTCATTATTTCCTGAACGATTTAATTTTCGCCAACCGACCTGATTGCCCCTAAATGCTCTAATAATCGCTGTCCATGTCACATACGCTAACAAATAGCGGTACCCTATTCGTTGAATAAATACCCACATAAGCGGCTTCATCTTTTCTTTCCCAATCTTAAATGCAATAAAGGAGTTTAAAAAATCTGTGAGATAAAATAGTAGCGCAAATAAATAAATCGATGATGTTCCCGACAAAATCGCTGCAATAAAAATGAAATCAATAAGTGGGGAAGTTAAAAGTAGTAAATATGAAAATAGTAAACTCGGAACTGCAAAGTATTTTAATGTTTTATTAGAAGAAGTCAAAATGTTCTTTTTATGTTTCCAGGCCACTTGTAAAATCCCATATGACCATCGATTCCGTTGTTTAATGAAGTCCTTTACTGTTTCTGGGCACTCTTCATATGAAATTGCTCGATCCTCATAAATGATTTTATAACCGGCATTTAAAATGCGTAGTGTCAGTTCTGTATCTTCTGCTAATGTATCTTTATGGTAGTAACCAAGCTTTTGTACGACGCTTTTCCGCCAAGCACTATTGGAACCTGGGACCACTGTAATGCAATTTAGTTCTTCAAAAGCCCGTTTTTCTAATTGATTCGCCGTTACGTATTCGATATGTTGCCATAACGTAATTTGGTTGATCTTATTGCCAATTTTACAGTTTCCTGAAACCGCTGCGACACGAGGGTCTGAAAAATTCTCTACTAAGCGAGAGATGGTCGATTTATGGAAAACGGTATCTGCGTCAATCGTAATCACAATATCTCCAATGGCCTGCTTAAAGCCTAAGTTGAGCGCCGATGATTTCCCACCGTTCACCTTTTTAATAACTTTTACCTTATCCCATAGATGGAACATTTTCGTTGCAATTTCTGCCGTTTGGTCTGTCGAGCCATCGTCCACAACTAAAATTTCAGCGACAGGGTAATCACTTTTCAAAATCGCTCTTACCGTTCTTCGAATGACCACCTCTTCGTTATACACAGGGATAATGACTGTGACACTTGGTCTAAAATTTTTTAAGTGATTTTTGTTAATTTTCTGGTATTCTATAAGTAATTTATTCTTTCGGTAATGCTTAAAACAAAATACGTAGATGATGAACATACGAACAAACCCTATCACGATTGCAACAAACAAATAAGCAATAAATGCTTGCTTCATAACAGCGAACAACTGCCCCGTAAACGGATTGATCCATGGTAAATTGACTACTCCGTACCGATGAAGGATAAAAAGTGATACGTATACAAGCAACATGAGCAAAGATGTAAAAAATAGAGCTTTTACTTTAAACCAACGCTTCCCTGTTTCATCTTGAAATATCATACAATCCAACCGCCCTCCCTTAGGATATTTATATGAAGGAATATCTTAAGGACCTATGTGTTTGACTAATTTTAGAGAAGATCTATAGAAGTATTAAATATGTATAGCCGAGCTCTTCGTGAGAAAGCCAATACTGTTTGTGCCATACTCGTAACAGTATTATTTTCTATTTTCTTGAAACTAACTTTTTTCACTAACGATTCGGACAGCTATGACACTTATACTTTTGACTCCACTAAAAAAAGAATCCGTATCTGTTAAGGTGAAAGGACCAAACAGAAAGGATTCTTGTAATTGTTACATATATTTTTTTACTTGGATGAATTGCATGAGAGGATTTGTAATATAGGCAATACAGAGAGCAATAAATAATGTATAGTTCTTGCCATAGCTGATGAAAAAGAAATCAATAACCCACAAAATTAATAATGCTCCAAATATGATGTGATGACTTTTATAAGCACTATTCTTTACAATTTGCTTGCCCATTTCATCTTTTTGTAGCTCTTTGCGTGTATGCCAAGTAAAGAATTGTCCCCATGAAATCACTAGCGCAATGATTAACAGTATTTCGGGAGTACCAAAGGAAGGATTTTCAAACTTGATATAACTAATTAATGTTCCTCCAAAATAGATTGTTATTGCTAACAAACATAAAAAGCCTCCCATTTCTTTTTTACTCATTTCTTCTCCCCCTTAAAATGAAATAATTCATCAACTGTTAGATTTAGTTGCTCAGCTAATTGGAAAGCTAATAAAAGGCTTGGATCATACTTATTATTTTCGATGGCATTAATTGTCTGCCGAGATACACCACAAGCTTTGGCCAATTCCTCTTGAGAAAGCTTCCTCTTCTTTCTAGCTTCTTTAATTTGATTATCCATCCTGTCGCCTCTTTTTTGTCAAACATGTTTTACATTTAGAGTGTAACTCATTGCAAAATAAATTGTCAAACATCTTTTACATATTTGCTATCCAAAGCAAACCAAAAATGAGTTCATTCTATCTATTGATAAAGCGAACTCATTTCTCTTCTTCATGGTTTTAAAAAGGCTTTGTTGCAATACGCTCAGTTTGGGTAGCGTGTAGCTTTTGCACTGACGATATTACCCGCTTGTAAGCCTATCACATCGATAATTATAAAAGGTTCCATCGGTGCGTTCGTTGTAATCATCCATTTTTCACCAATAGTTTATAGATATTTGCTACATCTCCTTTAATGTACGATCGGGTATGATTTACTTTGTGACCAATCGAGGATAAATTGCTGTTGCCTTGAATTTAACTGCTGGGGCAATTCATTCTTACAAAAAACGGTAGAGCTTTACTCTCTATATCATTTGGTTTGAGCTCCCCTGTAAAATAGGCTGCTGTAAAAATAATTCACACACTATCAACCTGATTTTTATTTGAGTATTCAACGAAACAAGCTTCCCCAGAATAAATACCTAATATCTGTAAGTAAGTTACATCTAATCCTGTTTCTTCATACGTTTCCCACTTCGCCGTTTGCTCAAAGGATTCAACCATTTCCATTGGGCCGCCGGGAATACACCAAGTATCTTCATCGGTCCGATTGAGTAAAAGAATTTTTCCGTTATCTTCTATAATGACACCACAGCCAAGTCAACAGTCAATAACGTTTCATGTCCAATCCATTGCCTCATCTTTTATATATACTCCATCACGTCTACTCACCGTCTCCCTCTTTCTGTTCGTGATTTTCCATCTCACCTTTCCCTTGATATATGTACTTTTTTTATAGTGTGTCCTAAACACAAAAAAACCGTTACTGCTCTAGTAACGGCTACGGAATCATTCCAACATCAAATTCATTTTTCTACTCATACTTTTCATGCCAAGGCTTTCATAAAACGAAATAGCGCTTTGATTAAATTCCCATACATTCAATTCTACGCTTTGTACATCTTTTTCCTTCGCCCAAGCAATACAGGCTTCAAATAGCTTTTTACCGATTCCTTTTCGTTGGTTGACAGTCTTAACACCAAAATCGTTTATATAGGCAAACTTTCTTGGAACGAGTGACTCAAATGGTGGTGACGATTCTAAACTAATGATCGCAAAACCGACTATTGTTGCATTTTCTGTTGCAATTAAAATATCGCTAGCCTCGTCCTCTAGTAATTGTTGATAATACGAGATTAGCATGACTTTTTGTACATTTTTAAACAAGTATGGTAGTGCCTCTACATGCACATTATGCCCCTCTTTTACAATGGCATTCACTGCTTGAAAATCTGCTATTGTGGCTTTTTCAATTTGGATTTCCATACCGCTTTCCCCTTTATGCTAATTCCCTAATTTAATCTTTACCTTTTTACTGCTTCATATGTTATTATTTGTGCTGCATGTGTTGGATAGGTATTATATTGATAATCAGATGAAATTATAATATCTTCAAACCCTATTTCTTTTAAAATAGAGCGAAATTCTTCCACCCCATACCACTTTAAAGGGAAGTGTTCGAGTTCTGTATCGACCAATTTAGAATTTCTCCATTTTTGATATTTATGATGGGTCATCGTAAATTGATTTATTTGATCTACATCGACTAATATCTCTTCTAATGTAATAGAGTCTCCCTCAGGCGTTTTTATCACCCTCGTCGAAACATAGCCTTGCTGAAAAGATGTTGGAAGGAAAGTATCTATTATTATGCGCCCTCCCATCTCCAAGTGATCATAAAAACACCTTAAAGCATTTAAAGCATCTGCCCTTTGGTGTAGCAATAAAAATGACCCAGTGGGAACAATAATCGCTTCATATTTATGGTCTAATACAAAATGACTCATATTTAATTTATGTAGATTCGGAGACAGACCTCTTTCCGCACAATGTTTTTCACATAAATTTAGCATGTCCTCAGAGAGATCAAACCCTTCCACATTCAGCCCCTTTTCTACTAAAGGGATTAAGATACGCCCATTCCCTACAGCAGGCTCCAAAATTCGTCCTTTAACATCTTTTAATCTTCCAAAATAATACTCCACATCACCAAATGACCTGCCAATAAATTTATCTATATCATATACTTCTGTAGAAAGCTGACCGTAAAAACTAACCATTTCTATGCTCATCTCCTTGAATATCTGTATCGTTTTCGTTTAACGTTGAAAAATTTCCATATTTTTCTTCCAACAAAAGAGAATCTTTAACGATGTAAACTTAAATAGTACATCAGCCTATATATATCTGTTCCCTTGATTAACGTTGATATTTTTGAACCGATTCACGATGCTCCTGAACAATTCGCTCATCTACCTGTTCATATTGCTTTAATGCATCATACATCGCTTGGATTTGAGCAGGTGTGAAAATGACCTTTTGATACTTAATTAGTTTCAAAAGAAGTTCTTTCAACTCTGGACGTTTCATGACATATGTTCTTTCTTGTGTAAACTCAATCTCTTTTAATTGACATCGTTCACTAAATACAACTAGATTGATAAACAGATTTGGTGGTAATGCAGGTAGAACATGCTGCAATGCTCGAATATGCACTTCATTTTGCTTAATGGGATTGTAAAAAGAATATTCCTTCCCATTCGGAAACACTTGTGTCCAATCTTTCTGCTCACCGTTCCCGTAAATCCATGCACTATAATTTTTCGACTCGACAACATAAATGCCTGTCTCATGGATAAATACTAAATCAACCTCCGTGTAGCCGCCTCTCTTTTTCGGAATATACATATTAAATAATGTACGGTGTTCTCCGAGAATCGCATTCATCTTGAAAAAGGATAAATATTCACCTGTTAAACCCTTGTCAAACAACACTTTTAATAATGAATTTCCTGTTGCCTCTTGATATACTCTATGGGAATCAATCGTTTTAACTATTTTTTTCATCAATTCTTTAAACATATCACATCTCCTCCTTATCCACTTTAGTTAAACCGCTACCTTATCTCACCTATTGTTAACATTTTTCAAAACATGAAAAAAGTTTTTCTCCTCTTATCAGTTAATTTTATTTCATTATTTTTCTGAATATTATAAAATAAGAATAGGAGGTGATTCATATGCCATATGAAGCTTACTTAAACCCTGCACAAAACATCCATCCATACACGTACGAAAACATCTTAGAAAATGATGTAGCGTATTTACATGAGGAAAAGTATGATGGGACATTAGACCAATTCGATGACAATGATTTTTAAAGGAGATCAAAATGGACAGTTCAACATAAAGCGGCATGTGTATTTGAAAGCTTGACCTTTCTACACATGCCGCTTTTCGTCCTCAAACATGTTAACATCTGTCATGATTGATAATAGCATACATATGAACATCATAGTGCCTTCCTTTGGCAAATAAGCTTTTGCGGTGCGTACCTTCAAATATCATTCCGCTTTTTTCCATGACACGTGATGAAGCCACATTTTCAGCGATGCATCGTGCTTGAATACGGACAAGACCTAGCTCCGTAAAACCGTAATCGATAACCATTTTAGCTGCTTCTGTTACAATTCCCTTATTCCAATAATCCTCTGACAACACATAGCCAATCTCTCCAATTTTACTGTAATCATTCAGCCCTACATAGTCGATCGTGCCAATAAACTTCCCTTCATATTCAATGCCCCAAAGATACAAACTCCGCGTTTCATAGGCATCGAGTATCATGTCAATAAACCCTTTTGCATCATCCAGCGTTTGATGTGTCTCCCACAACACATATTGTGTCACCTGCGGGTTGGAACCATATGCAAATAGCGCCTCCGCATCCTCCATTGTCACAGCACGCAACCGGAGTCGTTCCGTCGTCAGTACTGGTAAAGCCCCATCCATATCTTCTCCCCCTTTTAAGCACTATGTACAATTTTCATCATCAGTTGCTGACTTAGTTGGACTTTTGCTCGCTCCAACATTTTTCAATTAATCAATTGGCACAATAACGAATCATGAAAATATATGCTAAAACCATTAGGAATATATCGCAACTCCAAAAATGAATGATTGCTCATTTTCCAAATTTCTTGTTATACTAATAAAAACGTATAAAGGAGTGATTTGGTTGTTTAAAGTAGAAAAAAGTGGTGAGATTTCAAGAACAAACGATGTATTGATGGCAAAATGTACTACAAATATACCAGGCAGTCCGATGAGCGTTTACAGCTTTAATGTCGATGGCATTTTAATTGATACAGGTTCTAACTCTTTATTCAATGAATTTAAACCGTATTTCGATCAAACTGATTTTGATGCGGTTTACATAACGCATTTCCATGAAGACCATATCGGGAATACGGCATACTTGCAAAAAGAGCGCGGCGTTCCTACGTTTATTCATCCCATGTCTACTCACTTAACAAACAAGCCACTCCGCTTACCAAAGTATCGTGAAATAGTATGGGGGCCATCAGAACCTTTTACATCGGAAGCACTTAGCGAAACGTTTACATCTCGTCATCATACATGGGATGTCATCGAAACACCAGGCCATACAAAAGATCATGTTGCATTTTACAACCGTGATTTAGGCGCTATTTTCACAGGCGATTTATTTATTGCGCCGAAAGTAAAGCTCGTATTAATCGATGAAAATATTTTATCTACGCTTGATTCATTAAAGAAAATTGAAAGCTATGATTTTGATGATATGTACTGCTGCCATGCAGGTCACGTAAAAGATGCGAAAAAATCAATACGATTAAAAATTGAGTATTTAGAAGAACTCGAAGGGAAAGTACTTGATCTTGCCAAACAAGGAAAAGACGTTCATGAAATTACTGCTGAACTATTCCCTATCCCGTATCCAATTATTCATGTATCCAATACTGAATGGTCACCCATCCATATGATTCGTGCATTTTTAAATCGTGGGTAGTAGTCCTTGAGTACGTAAGAGAGTGATTCATACTCCCTTACGTGTTTTAGGCTAAAGTTTCTATATACATCCTCCATGAAATAATAAAATCACCTTACTATAGCACTGCTAAAAAACGACATAGAATCATACACTATGAACTCTAGTATTTCTGCTAAATAATCATGTGTTTCATTAAACAGGATACATTCTATATGAAAAGATGTATATTGATCCTCTAATTCAAATAAATAAATCGTTTGTAAAATACTAAAGGCACGCGACTCCTTCTGAACGAGGTTACAAAGAGATCTAGGAGATTCAGTTAATAAACGACATAAACGGCTATAGTGACATAACTTCACCTCTTTCAATTGATAAAGCTCAAATAGTTCATCTGCCATTATGGTGATTTGCTCTTCTAATGATTTTGTTGAATCTATAACGAATCTTTTAATATGACTTGGCTCTTCCTCGGCGTAGTTTAATAGCTGCTTCCAGCTACCTTGATCGTTCATTATCCTTTTATTCACCTTCATTAAATGCTGTTTCATTTGTTGGAATATCCCTTGATTTCTTACAAGTACACTTACCCTCCCCCAATCAAGTGGCATATTCAATAGTCGAATATATGCATAGAAATCTTGCTCCGTTAATACAGGTTTTGCACTTAATCTAACAAAATTATTTTCCCAATCGTAGAAATCTTGCCTCATTCCAGCCCTGCCTCTTTTACTAATAGCTCAAATAGCTCTTTAGTAGGTAGCGCGCGAATTTGTTGATAGCCTATCCCTGCCCAAAGTGACATCACTTGTGCATTCTTTTCTGCAATAGCATTTTTTCGAATTGGTTGCGTCACATAATGCAGTGCTGGATATGCCTTAGGTGCTATTGTGGAATATTTCTTTATAAAATCATTTTCAAGCCCTCTTGCTAAGCGACCTGTAAATGCACGCGTTAGCTTAGTGCTAGCAAATTCTCCACTCTGTAAAGCTTGCCGATACACCTCATTTGCCCCACTTTCATCACAGCATATAAAAGCTGTCCCAAGTTGAACGGCATCGGCTCCTTCCGCTAACAATTGTTGAATTTTTTTACCGTCCATAATACCTCCCGCCACAATAATCGGTATATGCACTTTCTCTTTTACTTGTTGAAGAAGCTCTACTAATGGAAGTGGATTTTCTATATCGGTATTTTCAAATGATGCTTGATGCCCACCCGCTTCATATCCTTGCAAACAAATGGCATTAGCACCTTGACTAACAGCTAGTTTTGCTTCCTGAACAGTCGTTACTGTCACAATTACGTATGTACCAATCACCTGCAATTGTTCGATAAGTACTTTGTCTGGACAACCGAACGTAAAACTCACAACAGGTACTTTATATTTTTTGACTAAAGCAAGCTTCCCTTCCCACTCATCATTTGAATACATCGGCTTCCCTAGCTCTCTACCCACATCTTGCTGCAAAACAGTCATAAAAGCATAAAGTTCTTTTTCATT
The DNA here is from genome assembly GCF_042920265.1 of Lysinibacillus sp. KU-BSD001. Taxonomy (NCBI): domain Bacteria; kingdom Bacillati; phylum Bacillota; class Bacilli; order Caryophanales; family Bacillaceae; genus Lysinibacillus; species Lysinibacillus sp. KU-BSD001. The sequence continues at coordinate 94,723 of NZ_JBDQZI010000011.1, forward strand.
TACCGCATCTGTTTGTGGCACAAATAAATTCACACCAAATAAGTCATTTCCTTGTTGCATCTCTAGTATTTCATGTTCAAGTGCCTCTACAGTTTTATATCCTGCAGCTAAAAAACCTAAACCACCCGATGATGAAATAGCTTTCGCTAAACAAACCGTCGATATGCCACCTGCCATCGGTGCTTGAATAATTGGATAACGTAATTTATTGAACAATTTCCTTCCCCTCCATTACATGTAGTTCATATGGACGCCCCGAATAAGCAATCAACGTAGCGAGCACTATGCAAATGGACGCAAAAACAAGAGCTGATTCATAACTGTCCGTCAATGTCATCAGGAGTCCAGCAATCGTTGGTCCAAGCATTTGTCCGCCCGCATACATCGCCGTTAAACCACCTAAAATGCGGGTCCCACTGCCACGGGCTACTGTATTTACAATGGTTGTAATCCCCATAAAGGTCATCCCAAAAAGAAAGGCACTCACTGAAAGTCCAATCGTTGTAGGCAGTAATACAGGTAAAATAATCCCAATGCTCTGTATGCCCAATGCCATAACTAACCCATTCACATACCCGACTCTTCCAGCCATTCTGGACCAAATATAGCAAGAAGGAATGGCCGCTAATCCTACAATTAGCCATACAAATGCGGGATTCCATTGTATCGTTGGGAGCTGTGCTGCAATCGACACAATAAATGTGCCTGTTACAATATAGCCTACCCCTTCCAATCCATAGGCAACTAAAAGCCAAGGTAGCCATCGTTTTTGGATCCATTCATTCCTTTGATGTATCGCATTACTTGATTCTATCTCCTGTTGCTCTTTTAAGAAGGAACTACTAAATAACGCAAGTACTATACAAGCAACGCCCAACAGTAGCCAAGTTGCTTGCCATGATAATGCGGCCACTATATAAGAAATGCTGATGCTTGAAAAAGCAATACCAAAGCCAACGCCACTGTAAAATAAACCGCTCCACTGTGGCTTTTTCAACCTCCCTAAATAAGTCAACACAATACTCGAAGCTAATATGAAAACAACCGCACTCGACACACCTGAAATAAATCGAATGAGCAGCAACAACAAATATTCATTCGTTACGCCCATGATCATGGTTGTCAGCACATTCAAAAATAGTGCACCATTTAGCACAATAAACCGCTTCTCTTGAAAAGAAAAAAAAGTAAGTCCGATTGCACCGACAAAATAGCCCGCATAATTACTTGTTGCTAAATAACCCGCTAGTGCATCGGTTAATGCCAAATCTGCTTGCATAAAAGGTAAAAGCGGCGTATAGGCAAAACGCCCGATGCCCATGGCGATTAATAATGCTAAAATTCCTCCTACAACTCTTTTCATCTAATCATCACCCTTTGCTAATTTAAAATCTATTTTTATATTAGCAACATTTTGATATATAATATAATTCAAATAAATGATGTTTGATATCAAAAATATTAATAGCAAAGGGGATATTATGGACATTGAGGCACTAAAGGCATTTGAGATTGTGGCCAAGTATGGCAGTATTTCTCAAGCCGCGGATGAACTGAATTATTCACAATCCAATGTAACGGCAAAAATTCACAAGCTAGAGCAACAGCTAAACACGACATTGCTTTATCGGCATAATCGCGGGTGTGTCGTCACACCAAAGGGACAAGAGCTACTACAATACGCAACGCAAATTTTCCACTCGATTCATACGGCTGAGTTGGCGATGCAGGATGAACATAATCCAACCGGGGAGTTAAAACTAGGCGCAATGGAAACAACCGCTGCCGTCCGCTTACCCAAAATATTAGCCAATTATCATCAGCAATTTCCTAACGTGAACCTTACGTTAAAAACAGGACCGACAGCCCAATTAATCGAAGCGGTTGTCGACTTTAAATTAGATGCCACCTTTGTATCTGGTCCGATTTCACATTCTTCCTTACAAGCTAAAACCGTTTTTCAGGAGGAAATGGTCGTTGTTTATCCAAAGGGAAATGAAGACATTTCACTAGAAGCGGCGACCATTTTAGTCTTTAAAGCAGGCTGCTCCTATCGTTTTCATTTAGAGAGCTACTTACGTCATCAGGGAATTAAATCTTATAGCTTAATGGAATTTGGATCGCTAGAGGCTATTATCGGTTGTGTAGCGGCAGGATTAGGTATAACGATGCTACCTCGCACTGTGTATGAGCAGTACGTTCGCTATTACCCACTGCAAGCCATTACAGTACCGAAAAAGTTTTCACTCATTGAAACACAGCTCATTTATCGAAAAGAAAATAACTCCATTCCACTGCAACGCTTCGAGTCTTTACTTTTACAGCAAGAAGAACATTAGGCATGTATTTAGTCTGTGAGGAACGGGACCGTTTGAAAATATTTTGAAATGGAATCTTGGGACTACCGTAGTTCTTAATGGATAATTATTAAGGAGTAACGAGGTTGTACAGAAAGCTTTTACTATCTGTACAACCCATCTTCAAAAAATCAACTTCAGTATAAAAAATAATAAAGTCAGCTCGTCCAATGAGCTGGTCGTTGTATATGAGCAGGCAGTATCGTTTTATAGTTGCCTTTAGCTGAATTAATCTGCATTTGAGTTAAAAACATACTTGTCGAAAGATTTGCCCCACTTAAATTGGCATCACGCAAATCTGCTCCAATGAAATCTACACCTCTTAAATCTGTATTTCGCAAATCTGTAGCAATTAAATAAGCCCCTCGTAAATTAGTCGTTCTTAAATCTTTACCGGCTAATTTCTTCCCAACCCAATCTATTCCCGTACAATTTTTTCCTTTTTTAATGGCAAAGACTTTGGCGCTTAGCTCACTTCGAATGTATTCACTTGTTTCTAGAAGTAATTTATTTACAGGTAGTCGACACTCCATGATATTTAATGACAATAAGCGATCTGCATCCATATCCGTCAAGCTTTGTAACTGTTCTAACTGTTGATTTAACTTGTTTTGCAATGCATCTGAAATCTCGTACGTTAATGCTTCCGCTATAAATGCAATCATTTCATATAATTGTTCCATAACTGGAAATACACGAAACATTTTTTCAGCAATTTCTGGATGTGCTTGCCAACTTTGTCCATTAAACGTGACTTGAGAAACTTGTTGGCCTGCCCCTAGACAATCAAACACTGTACATCCCTTAAATCCTTTTTCCCTTAGGTTGTTATGAATTTTACATCGAAAATCTCCTTGTAAATTAGGACACGGTGTTCCAGCATTTTTATTTACTGCAAAATCACTTGATGCTACGATATTCAGCGCTGTACAGCACAGGCCAAAGCATTGTATACAATCAGCAGTTAAGCTTGCTCTTATATTTTTAGCAATTTCATTATCCATTTTTATACTCCCTTAAACTCTTCTACTATGTAGTTGAATCAACTGCCCGTTAATACGAGATATTTTTTTTACTTTATTATACAATATTTTTAAATAAAACGATTTTTCATTGGGATAACAGAAACATATTCCCTATTCATTTTATATCGTTTTAGAAATGGCAGTGATGTCGTAAAATAGGACTATTACTAAACAAAGGACTGATTGCTTTGAACTTAATTCCATTAGGTGTTGGTGGTGCATTTACTTCACGTTTTTACCATAATAATTATATCGCTGAAATTGGGACAAAAAAGCTGCTCATCGATGCTGGCACAACACTTCGCACAAGTATTAAGAAAGCGGGTTACTCTTATCTAGATATCGATGCTGTATGGATTTCACATTTGCATTCTGATCATGTAGGTGGGTTAGAGGAGCTGATTTTCCAACGTTATTGGCATTTAAAAAATGATATTCATCATCCGATGAAAACACATATCTTTGTCCACCAAACGATTTATCCGTTATTACGACAATTATTATCTTTCCCTCTTGAAAACGGCGGCGCGACAGTAGACGATTTTTGTGATTTTACAGTTGTGGGAGATGAGGAGCATATTAACTTTGAAGGGCTCCAATTGCACATTTTTGATACAAGTAATACACATATCCAAGGAATGGCGAGCTCAGGTGTATTCATTCGTGGTCCGCTAGGTAATGTGCTATTTTCAAGCGATGTGAAGGATTTACAAGGTGCCAATTTAATGCGATTTATAAATACCGATACCGTCGCCATTTTTCAAGATACTAGCTTTACAAGTAATGGAGCGCACGCCCTATTTTCAGACATCCTTGCCTACTATCCAAAAGAAGTGCAGTCAAAAATTTACGCCATGCATTACAACGATCCTATTGAAGATTATGTCGCAGCAATCGAACAAGCAGGCATTCAATATGTAAAAGAACGAGAAGCGATGACGTTTACATTAAACTAAGGAAGCTTTTAATAACTAACAGGTTCGGTTTAGAAGTACAAAACTTAAATAAACATCATAAATAGCAATGAAATTAGCATCAAAATCGAACCGTATTTAACATTATAAAAAGCACAATAAAAGGCATCGGTCAATAACCGCTGCCTTTTTGAACATTTAATTTTCATTGAGTTTCTTTCTGGTAAATGAAAAGTTTATTAAGCCAAATAGGAGTCCCATCAGATTTATGCTGATTTACAACGGTAAGTAAAGAAATATTCCTGAACGAGGGGTTGGGAACTTTGCTGCAATAAAAAATCAATAAATTCTAAACTATCACAGTTTAGTATTACGCATAATTTATCGTATATATTATCATTATTAGCCTCACAATCAATTACTTCTACCTCGATTTTAAAAGTTTGTGTATTGAAGGCAATTACGTAACACTTCATTCTATCCATAAGAACATACATTCCCTTTTACCTATTTACTAAGTTCAAATAAAATTATATCATATGCTTATGCATATGTATAAATAGGAGGACTTTATTTTGAATTATTTAGAAATAGCTATTCAAGAAATTTCTCATCTATCAACAGGAGAAGAATTTTTAGTAAAAGACTTATTTAAAGGCTATGAATGGAACAGACTTGCTATAGGTGACAGAAGAACGTTAGGCTCATTATTTTTAAATGCGGTTAAGAACGGGGCATTACAATCTCAAGTCAAAGTAGCTAAAAAAAGTAGTGCTAATCAACAAATTTATATCAAATTATAAATTACATTCATAATCATTTACAATATATTTGGAGGTTAACATGTATACATCGATAGATTTATTTTCTGGTCCTGGTGGATTATGCACAGGTTTAAAAGCAACTGGTATTAAACCACTGATTGCAGTTGAAATGAGTGACTGGACAGTAGAAACATATAAAGCTTCTCACAATGCCGATGTTTTAAATTTAGAACAATATCTAAAAAATCCATCTACACAATCCCATTTGTTTGAAAAAAGTGATAAGACGTTAATTATACATGGGGATATTACTCAAGTTAGTAATGCACTTATAGATTTAATCTTACTTCAAAGATTTGATGTTCAATCGGTTGATTTAGTAACGGGAGGAGCACCTTGTGAAAGTTTTTCTCTAGCTGGTCAACGTAAAGAAGATGATGAAAGAAATAATTTATTCCTAAATTTAGAACGCATCGCAAAACATGTAGATGCAAAAATGTTACTTTTTGAAAATGTTAAAGGCCTTCTTTCTAAACCTTTAAATGGTGTCAAGGGAGATATGTATAAACTTATTTGTGATGAACTAGAGGCTCCTAATGTAGAAGGTGTATCTTTTGTACTTGCAAGTAGAGATCAAAATACAGTTCTTTTAAAAGCTATAGAGTATGGCGTACCGCAGGCTAGAGAACGTGTTTTCTTAGTTGGTATAAATTCTAAATATACAGCTACCTTTACTTATCCTGAAAAAACGCATGGTGAAGGACGTATGTTTCCTTTTGTAACGGTAGGAAATGCAATATTAGACTTACCTCAGGTAGATTCTAAACAAGGTCAAGAAGAAACTCAGCACGACCTATCGTTAATTTTAAAGCAGGACATCCCTGCACAGCAAAGAGAATTTTTACGATTTATGAATGGTGAATTATTCCCTATCCCTGACCATTTAAAAGATTTTTCTAATAAGATAAATTCACATATTGGTCCTGGTCATACAGCTAAAATGATTGAACGACTTTCATATATTCTACCAGGAGAAGGAATGAAAAAAGCAGCCGAACGTTTAATTGCCAATGGACGCGAAGACCTACGAAATAAAGTTTTCCCTAATAAATTATACGCAGCTAGAAATAGACGCTTGAAAGTTGATGAACCTTCATTCACAGTGACTTCACATTGTTTAGATGAAATGGTTCATCCTATTTTAAATAGAGGAATTACACCTCGTGAAGCAGCAAGATTACAATCATTCCCTGATTGGTATCAATTTAGAGGGCCTTATGTAAAATTCCACAGTGACCCTGAACAAGATCGGTATGAACAAATAGGTGATGCTATTCCGCCTATTTTAGGCTATGTTTTGGGTGTTGAAATAGTAAAAACGCTAGAAGACATAAAAAAAGCGGAAAGAATGCTCATTTAAAAAGATACAAAACAAGTATTCCGATACAGTAAAAGCCTGTAAACAGCATATATTTAGCTTTTAATTGAATATAGCCCTTCTAAAATTTTAGGAGGGCCATATGTTTATTATTCATATTTTCGAATTAAATTTAAGAGTTCCATATACTCATTATTTGAGTATACTTTCAAATCATTTTTTTGTGTTTTAATACTACGAGCATTTGATAATTTTAAAGGTAAGTCTATGATTGCTTTGAGTACAGGTATATCTACTACATCTCTATGCGGTTTTCTTTCTTTAGCAAAATAGTTAGAATTTTTCGTGTCTAAACGTAACTGAATGCCGAACCAATTATTACGTTTTGTCTGAATAAAAATATCAACCTTACCACTCAAATCATATTTCATTTTATAAATTACTCGATTAAAACTTCCTGTTTCTTTGAGAAAAAAATAAAAATGGATATCTCTAAATAATGATGGATATGTTCTTGCTACTCTACCTTCAAACGCTGGCAGTAATTTTTCTTTAACATTTTGCCCTATCCATTCACTATTAATTTCATAATAAAAATCTCTATACTGTTGTTGTGTAGGTACTTTCTGAAATACATAAATATAATAATAAAATATAGCAACAAAAGATGGAGGGTTTAAGAATTTCTCAATTTCATCACTTCTTGCTTTATTAGTAACATCCAAAATCGAAGTACTAAGCAATTTTTCTAAATCTACACGATTCAATTGTGTGGTATCAATATATTTTTCCGAACTCAAATTCCCTAAAAAAGGTAAAATTTCATCGTAACTAAGATATGTTTTCATATTTTCATCCTTGTTTTACCCTTTAAATTGTATTTTTTGCCCTTTAGTCCCTGTGGCATATGTCCAAGAAAGCCCAGTACCAAAACCTGCCGACCTTCTATCACCATTTCTATTTAAACTTATGTAATCTATATATTCTTCTATACTATAAAAATGCCAGTTAATTATCTCTGATGTTTCTTTAGTTAATTGAAACTTTAATATCCATTTTGGATACTCTTCTCCTATTGGGTTTTCATCAGCACTCATTGTAATTGTCCATCGAATTAGGCTTTCGGCGAATGGTTGTAAACGTTCTTTGAGTTCTTGCTTTTCTGTCCTAGTAAAATTTTTTGCACTTCCATCTCTCTGGTGCTTTTGCATTAATTCTTTTACTCTTAAATCAGTAATTCCTACTTCTCTACATATTGTCTCTACATCATATTCTGCAAAGGCTACTTGTCGAGCAGATGTTTGTTTAATACTGATAGGAACACTTAGTATTTCATCATTTTCTAGATAAACATACACGATAACATCCGTTTTCGGGTTTCCACCAGACTGTCTACGTGGTATGTCCTTACTGGCCCTAATATCAGTAACTTTCTTAGGATCAATTTTTATTTTTTGAAAAAGCTCTATAATAATATCTTTCTCTATACAATCTGACTTAAGTAAATCAATGACATTGGAAGTACTTTTAAAAATTTCGCATATAAAATCTTCGTAAACATCACCTAATTTATCTGTTTTCAAGCCATAACTTAAGTTTGCAATATTATAATGTTGGTATAAAAACGGTAATAATTTACTTTCCATATACCCCACCCTTTTTAGAATAACATTTGAATAAACCAATATTTTACCATTATATCATTATTATAAAAAAAAGAATCTGAAAATTGAATTCCCTTTAATATTACTTTTTTACACTTTGTACTCAACAACCAAACCCGTTATTAAATAACAGTGCCTTTTTTATTTGAACAGCTAACATACATCCAAAGCCCAAAAAGAAGGGATTATCCCGCTACTTTTTGGGCTTCATTTTGCTTTTTTCAATGCATTGCCTACTTTTTGAAATAAATATAGGAATCCAACAGTTCCAATTTATTCTATGAGTATTTTGCAATTATAAGGTAAAGATTAAAAAGGTGGAGGGTTTGTATAGATTTTGTTTTTAACTTTAAAATTAAATAATTTAAACAACATTACACTTGCTACTTATAATCAAAAAGTTTTTTTGACTATTGATACAAACAATCCGTTTGATTATGCTGGCGGAGCAAACAATTATAAACCTGGGGACAATAACCCATAATAGCTATGGTTTTTATGCTCGGTCGTAGAAAACGCGTGCTGAAGCGAAAAGGAATCGTTATTCTGATGGGTATACATGTTTACCCATTTATTCGTTATACGTATTAAAAAAAGGGTGATTATATGAATTTTATTTGGCAATCATTTATTTTAATTTTAGCTGGCGTTTTGCTCTTACGAATCGCAGGGAGAAAATCTATTGCACAAATGACATTAGCTCAAACAATTGTCATGATTTCAATTGGTACCATTATTGTGCAACCCATTGTCGAGAAAAGCATGGTTAAAGCGATTATAGCAGCAGCCATTTTTGTGATTTCTGTTATCATTTTAGAGTATCTCCAATTAAAATCTAATGCATTTGAAAAATTCATTACGGGAAAATCAAAAGTAGTCATAAGCAATGGGACATTAAATATTCAAAACTTAAAAAAATTACGTTTAACCGTTGACCAATTGGAAATGAGGTTACGTAACCAAGGTATTGCAAATATTGAGGATATTCAAACAGCTACTATTGAGCCGAATGGACAACTTGGTTTTGAATTAAAAGAAGATGCTAAACCTTTAACTGTAGGAGAATTTAAAAAGTTAATGAATATTTACTTTGAAGAAATGCCTCTTAATGCATCTAACATGCAAAAAACACCTGATACGCCTAACCTCTTTGAAGAAATTAATGAACAACAAGAAAATCCGTAATATCTACAATAGCTACTTAGCTAAACGATTACTTCTCCACCAAATCGTTATCATAAAAAAGGCACCTTTACGAGCTATACGTAAAAGTACCATTTTTAGTAATATTCTCTTCTTATAACTACTATTGGCTCTAGCATAAAGGGTATGTGTTAGTTGTTGTACTGTTCCATCTTTATAGGCGGATTTCATTATGGCTTCCTCAATAGATCGCTTACCTTCAGATGAGCTGTTCAACAAAAGCCTTCCTTTCACTGTACCTCTATATGTATCCTGGCTTACCACCAATACAATGGGTAATGGCGTTTTTGCCGAATGTTGTTAATGAGTACAGCGTAAATGACAATAACGACTGCACCAATAATGACTGGGGCAACTAAATATGGCCAACTATAGCCACCTAGCATAATAATAATCGGATTGCCTCCTGCTGGTGGATGTACGGTTCTTGTTAGCATCATCGCGAAAATCGTGAAGCCTACTGCTACGCTAATGGCCAGTGGGTGTGAACCAAATAGCATGTAAAAGGAAATACCAATAATGCCTGATAAGAGATGGCCACCTATGACGTTTCTTGGCTGAGAAAATGGCGCATTCCAAGCACCAAATACGAGCACACAGCTTGCGCCGAGTGATGCCATCAGCCAAGAGGTATGTGTTAGTTGTGTTAGGAACAATAATGTCCCGATGCCAATGCATCCGCCAACTGCTCCTGTTAAAGCATCTGCTATATTTGTTTGATGATTGACTTGCTGGTGTTGCCCAAGCATTTTCCGAAAATATTCATACCACCAGCTCATTTTTATTTGCTCTTGTTGTTCTACTTTTTCCAAAACTTGTCCCCCTTAAACATATACCTTATATAATTGTTTACTAGTATAACAAACATTTAAAGAATAACCTCTGTTTATTTTACTCTTTTATGATTGTAATAGAAAAACACATCTCGTTCCTTTACAGATCGAGATGTGTTTGATTAAGAAGTAGATTTAATTTCCTTAAATGATGTTCGAATGAGATAAACAACGGGTCGGTCTTTTAATTCTTTTATAATTGCTACCGGATTATTCGCTAACTCTGCCCAACCCGTTTTAAAGAAATTGGACTCTCCTGAATAAATGATTTGACCGATTGCCATATTTCCTTGTAGTGCCGCTGGTTCATTCGAAATAAGTGAACCGTAGCCAAATGAGCCGATGTCTGGTAATGTCATGAGCCCTTCACTTGAGGAAACGGCTCCACCATTTACAATGGCGACACGTACAATCGTTTCCTTAGATTGCGGGACTTCTTTCAATGTGACAATAATTTGACCGTTTTTATTTACTTCTGTACCTACACCGCCAATTTGTTCTTCTGTTAACTCACCGTATTCGTACTTTTCCATCCATACTTCTAGTGCACCTGCCGATTCAATGGAAAAATCATACGTAAATAGGATGTTACCTGCTGCTGCATTGAGTAATGTTTTTTCACGATCGGATAATGCTGCATCCGAAATGGTGTTATTACTTTTGGCTTCACCGTCACCGCACGCAACTAATAAAAAGACAAACACTATATACAGTGATAGCTTTTTCAACTTCTACTCCCCTTTCATTTCAACCAGTCATATTGACAAGGGTATATGTTTGCTTTAAAGGAGCTATGTAATATAGTTGATTAATTATATAGGATTCCATACCCTCTTACTTATACAGATACATCTTCACTAATAGCTATGAAATGTATACTTTCTTGCCTTTCAAAAAATCTACTCCATATGTCTTTAATCGATTACTTGCTTTGTTTGTGCAAGCTTTAAAATAAGCCAAGAAACGAGCAAAATAATCATAAAAGATATTAGTAATGAAAGCGGTGATGCGACATACGCAAACACTACTTCATTTTGTAAAATGAATACATTCGTGTCAGAAAAGTTAGGTGTATAAAAAAGGGTTTGTATATACCCCCAACTCACTGTTATGACACAATAGATAATATGTACACTCAGTGAAATACAAGCTGCCTTGAGAACTAGTTTCAAGTTCCCCCCCTCCTTTTGATGTCATTAACTTTTTATACGGTATATCACTGTTAAAAGTTTCAATTAAAATTAGATGATTCTAAAACTTAGCATTTTTCTCTAATTTGAAAACCTTTGAAACAGTCTATTATAGCAATTTATTAAAGAACGAGCGGAAAAATGAGCAGACCTTCGTATGCACATAAAAAAACAGGAGAAATATTAGTTCCCCTGCTCATTTTTTGACCATATAACAATTCAATTGGTCCACTCTATACCGTTTGACTAGCTATTATTCTCCGCCTTCTGTTTCATCGTCAGATTTCATTTTAGCCGCTGCTACAAATGCTGTGATGACAGCTAGGATCCAAATAATAAACGGCGCTTGAAATATTATAAAATCTGTCATTAAATCACCTCTTACACATGTGTTTCATCTTTACCTGAAACATAATCTTTTGTAAAAAACAATTTGAATACTAAGTACAAAGATGGCAGTAATAACATTAATCCTGCAATGAATGCGACTACAAGTGCTACGGCCATCGCCTCGTTTGTAAAACTGTCGTAAATCGTTAAATACGGATACAATAAATATGGATAATGCGAAATGCCGTATGCAAAGAAGGCGGCTGCAAATTGTATAATCAGTAAAATAACAGCGACACCGTAATGCTGTCTTTTCCCAATGAGCCAGATCGTCGCAACGAATAGCAAACCCGAAATTAAAAATAGCCACCACAAATCAAAAATGTTCTCATAATGCCAATTACCGAGCGATTTCAGCTCAATAATGATGCCTAGTGCACTTAAAATTAGGGGCACTGCCCAAATGAGAGCATACTTTCGCATTAGCTCACTTGCTTCCATATCCTCCGCCCTACTTGCATACCAAGTCAAAAAGATAGCAGAAATATAAAGGACGGCTACAACAGCTAATACAACAATCGACCAAGAAAGGGGACTCATGAATAAGGCGGCATAATCCAGTACGGGCTTACCGTCCACCATATTGACAAAGCCTCCTTCAGAGATTGTCAAGACGACAGAAAAGGCAGCAGGGATAAATAGCCCGGTTATTCCATAAGCTAGTGCATACCCTTTATGTCCCCGTACACCGCTATATGCCTCAAATGCATAGTAGCTACCCCGTACGGCTAATAAGACAAGCGCAATTGATGCAGGCATTAGTAAAATGGTTCCATAATAGTAAGCAGTTTGTGGGAAAAATCCAACCATCCCAACAAAGAAAAATACTAAAAAGACGTTTGTAACTTCCCATACGGGTGATAAATACCGTTTAATAATTTTCGATAAAATATGGTGATGGCCACGTACTAAGCTATACGCATTAAAAAACCCTGCCCCAAAATCAATCGATGCAATAATGACATAGCCAAATAAGAAGATCCATAACACGGATATCCCGAGTATCTCTAATGCCATGTATCTTCACCGCCCTGTCTTGATGTTAATTCTTTCACAATTGGGTTCTTTTTAAACATCCGATGTAGAACAACTGCACATCCAATGCCTAATATTAAATACACAACAGTAAATAAAATAAACAAATACTCAAGACCCGTTGCAGATGTTGCGGCTTCATCTGTTCGCAAAATACGATATAATATCCACGGTTGACGTCCCTTTTCGCCTAACCACCAACCAGCTTCAATAGCGATGATGGAAAGCGGTCCGCTGGCGACAATTAGTGCCCAAACCCATTTCGAATCGACCCATTTCCATTTCCTCCATTTCCCCAATATATAGACAAGTGATAAGAACATAAGTGCCATACCAATGATGACCATAATGTTGAAAAAGTAATGGTTACTAAGGGGTGGTCGTTCATCTTCGGGGAATTCATTAAGCCCAATGACTTCTGCGTCAAGGCTCCCGAAGGCAAGGTAGCTTAACAGCTTCGGAATACGAATGGCGTATTTTACTTCACCCTCATCTTCATCCATGATCCCGAATAAAATGAGCTCTGCGCCTGCTTCTGTTTCAAAATGCCACTCTGCTGCAGCTAATTTTTCAGGCTGGTATTGGGCTAAATACTTGGCAGAGAAATCTCCAATAATAGCGGATGCAATGGAAAAAATTAATCCTAATTTCATCGTTAATAATAAGGCTTTACGATGATACACATGGTTTTCACCACGTAGTAATCTGTATGCTGCAATCGCCGCTAACACAAAGGCAACCGCCATATAACTTGTCACTAATACATGTGTTACTTTAGTCGGCATGGATGGCGTAAACATCGCTAATACAGGGTGAATATTAACGATTTCCCCATTTTGAATTTCAAAGCCTTGTGGTGAATTCATAAAGGAATTGACGATTGTAATAAAAATAGCCGACATCGATGCCCCAATCATGACTGGAATAAGGAGTAACATGTGGTATTTTGGGTTTTTAAAACGGTCCCATGTATATAAATAAATACCTAAAAAAATGGCTTCAAAGAAGAAGGCAAATGTCTCCATAAACAAAGGGAGTGCAATCACTTTTCCAGCTAGCTCCATAAATTGTGGCCATAGTAGAGATAGTTGCAAGCCAATAATTGTTCCGGTTACAACACCGACTGCTACAGTAATCGTAAAGCCACGCGCCCAACGCCTTGCCATCATCGTATAATGAATATCATTTCGCTTATATCCTACATACTGTGCGATTAATATAAAGAGCGGTACTCCTACCCCAAGTGTTGCAAAGACGATATGAAATGTTAGTGTTAATTCCGTTAACGCCCTACTCCAATACACAGATGTTTCCAATTTCACCACTCCTTATGTACATCAAAAATTGAGTCATGCTCTCCTAGACGCGCTAATATACTGCGGGCACGAAAGACATTTGTGTTTCATCATAGAGAAATACGAATATGCTCCTGCTGAAAATTCAACGCTATTTTACAAGTAGTGAAGGCAGTCATTTCAACAGCAAATGACTAGTTGCTAGCAATATGACACTTTTTACGTATCTGTTTTAACTATTATTGTCACAAATTACAGCAACCATTATATTTATAACACCTCTCATAAACGGTCTTATTATGCGTGTAACAGCACTATTTATACTTCTTGCTTATAGCTTGTTCTTTTTGACTGATACGATTCCACCGAAACATAAATTCCTTTAAAATTCCATAAACTATTGCTGTTACACTGTATAACTATCTTTTTTGTTCAAATGCAGTGAAGTTTTGCTCATTTATCTTGCAGAGACAGTTTTATTTTGTACATTTTCTGTTATATTTTAACTTCACCAGTATTCAGCATTGTAAAATATCTTCCACTATTTTTAATGCTAGTACTTTTATAAACTTCACTTTCATTTCTATAGTTTTAAAATTCTTACGCAACAAAAATTACTCGAAAAATCGATTTTATTCTTTATTTCCTCGGAAATAAAACAAAGTAGCAGTTCTGTTATTATATCGTTATAATAATATCCCATAAAAAAAAGACAGCCTATTCAGCTGTCTTTGGAGTTGAAATATTCCATTCATTGTATATGATAAATTTCAGAGTCATCCGGAAACGAAATATACGTTGGTTCCGTAAAATGACCATGACCATCATCTTTAAGCTGTTTAAAAACATCCAGTATAGCTTCCTTAAAGTCAGGGCGACTGACATCATCTTCATATCCATTTTCAATGACTGAAATAGACGTAACCCCATCACCTTCCAATTCTTTCCCTTCACTATCTAAAAAATGTAAGTAAATATCGAAGGCATTCACCGTTGGATCCATTTGCACGACATATTTGTAGGCGGATGCATTCGGTTGTTTTGGTTTGTCTTCCATCTGTTGAAAAAATCGCTCAAGCTGTTCTACAATTTGTTTCATGAAACCACTCCCTTTTTTCCTGTAGTTTCAAGCGTGTTGATTTACCTTTTATTGTTAATAAAATCGTATGAAGCGTTGATTCCGCTCCATTCGGCTCGCTTTCCACGGGCATGGCCTCAGCCTCCTCGTCGCTCGTACCTCACTCCTGCGGGGTCTTCAGCTCATGCAACTGTCGCTACGCTTTCGTTGCAGAAAAACATTGCTTTTCCCGTAGGAGTCTCGCCGATTCCGCTACAATCAACTGGTAAGTCATTTTTAATTACTTTTTTCTAAAAAAACACGCTTCTATACAGGAAATTTTTTGATAATCAACACACCTGCTGTAGTTTCTTATTATTTCTCGAAATGACAGATTTTAAACTTCTGTATCGGGATTATTAGTGATGAGTAACAAATCGATACCTTTTAGCGTTTTCTTCTGGATATTCTTTCACAACAAAAAACCATCTGAATCACGTCAAAAAAGAACATTAACCCTTCTTGGATTAATGTCCTCCATCATTACAGATTGCTTGTAAGACTACTGTTTAACATCTTACATATTTACGTTTAAAGCCCAGTCTCCCTTTTTCTACTTCCTTTTGAATACTTTCGTAAGCGTTGAGGAAACTGCTCTTTTTCTTGTCCCGTTTAACTTCCACTGGACCTACTGCATTTGCCGTTTCGACCGCTTTTTCATGAAGTGGTAAATATGAAATGCCTACGGTGTATAGAAAATTATTCATAGCAGATCTCGTTCGTTCTGGTGAATCATGAATCGTATTTTTTACCATTTCAATCATATTGGCCATCTTGCTTTCGGAAAATTCCGCGTCTACGCGATTCCCTAAAAGCCAACAGTAGCAACTCCAGCCCGCTGACATTCTCAGGTCTTCGCCGCTTGCAATCCATTGATCAGCAACATCTTGTGCAATGTCTGCTTCCGCTAAAGTTACGGCTACCACATAGTCAGACAGCATAAAAAAATACGCTGCATCAATCCAACGATTAAAATCGGATTCCGTCATTGCTTTTGGATCTGCAATAATACCTGCAAAGTACATTGCATCGTAGTTCCCCGTGGCATACAGTTCTTCTGCTAAAGGTTGATTTATTTTTATTTTCTTAGCGATTGGCTTCATCGCACCTGTTGCCACGCCAAACAGTGGTTCCTGCGCACCATTAGATATGTATATTTTTTTCGTTCGTTCCTTACCAAGAGCTTCAAGCTCCTGCATAACAGTTTGGAGATTCATCTTTTAGCACATCCTTTTTATTTAAGCCTCTCAAATCCCGTATTATACTTAGTCTATAACAAACCTTACCATATAAACCGTTCTTAGAAATGAAATTTTTTCTTTTTCACAAACAACAGTAAAGAAAAATCAAATTTTTTTAAATGATGTGTATAAAAATTAATCATTGTCCTATACTATTAGAGATTTCACTTCAAATCCAATGACTTAGGAGGGTTAACCCGATGAGCGCGAATGAGCGATAACTCAAAAGGACAATCTATACTGAATACAGCCAAAGCACGGTTGTCTTAGGATTATCTTAAGATTCAATGCGGAAGCGAGGCAGTGTGTCATGGATACAAAAATGTAAGTGTAATCAGGCCCGGAAATAATATTTCCGGGTTTTTTTATGTTGACACTGGTGCTAGGTATACCCTTAAAAGAATTGTCTTTTCCTATAGACAAGCCTATTAACTGGGGCAAATTACTTAACTCGCGTAAATTCACCTCGAACCCGCGCATATCTACCTCAAACTCGCGTATAAAACTTGTCATATATAAACAAAAACCCCGCATACGACATATGCGGGGACTACTTTTGTTGATTGCTGCCTCACGGGACTGCATTAATCAAAGTGTATTTATAGTAGTTCTTTTGCTTTGGCTAATTGAATTTTCACTTGTTCGAACCCTGTCCCACCAAGTGAGTTACGACGACGTACTGCTGCTTCAGGCGCTAATACATCGTAAATATCTTGCTCGATTAGTTCCGATTCTTTTTTCATTTCTTCTAGCGGTAGATCTAATAAATAAATCCCTTTTTGGATACACGTAAATACTAATTTACCTGTTACTTCGTGCGCTTCGCGGAATGGCATGCCTTTTGTTGCCAGATAATCCGCCAGTTCTGTTGCATTTGAGAAGTCTGAATGTACAGCTCCATGTAGTCGTTCAGTATTGACCGTCATTGTACGAACCATACCTTCAAAAATCTTCAAGCTACCAAGTACTGTTTCCATCGTATCAAACATGCCTTCTTTATCTTCCTGCATGTCTTTGTTATACGTTAGCGGTGTACCTTTTAGCACTGTTAATAAGCCCATTAAATTACCGAAGGCACGACCCGCCTTTCCACGAATCAGCTCTGCCATATCCGGATTTTTCTTTTGTGGCATAATCGATGAACCTGTTGAGAACGCATCATCCAGCTCGATAAATTTAAACTCATCTGTTGACCAAATAATGATTTCTTCCGCAAAACGTGATAAGTGCGTCATTAGTAGTGCTGAGTTTGATAAAAATTCAACGATAAAATCACGATCCGATACAGCATCCATTGAGTTTGCGTAAACGTCCACAAAACCTAATAACTCCGCAGATTTTAGACGATCGATCGGGAAAGTTGTCCCCGCCATCGCACCTGCACCTAAAGGTAAAATATCGATGCGTTTCATAGACTCGGAGAAACGCTCTTTATCGCGTTGTAATTGCCAGAAATACACCATTAAATGATGGGCAAAAGAAATGGGTTGCGCACGTTGTAAGTGTGTATAGCCTGGTGCAATTGTTTCAATATGCTTTTCCGCTTGCGTTAAAATTGTTTGTTGGAAAGCCTCGATTAAACCAATTACTTCTGGTACACGTTTCTTTAAGAACAAATGCATGTCTGTTGCCACTTGGTCGTTACGCGAACGTCCTGTATGTAATTTCCCACCAACAGGACCGATTAAATCGATCAGCATTTTTTCTAAGTTTAAGTGAATATCTTCATTTGCAACCGAGAATTCAAGTTCCCCTGCTTCTGCTTTTACTTTTAACTGTGCTAAGCCATCTAAAATGTTGGCTACGTCTTCTTGTGGTAAGATGCCTTGTGCGCCAAGCATTGTTACGTGCGCTACTGAGCCTTCGATATCTTCCATTACTAATTGTTGGTCAAAGCCAATTGACGCACCAAATTCATCGACCCATGCCTCTGCTGATTTTTGGAAACGTCCGCCCCATAATTTTGCCATTGCTAACACTCCTATTTAAAAGAAGGAGCGACTCGGGCACCGAATCGCTCACCTCATTACTTATTTGTTTTTTAACACTTCTGCTGCTACAACTGTTGGCATACCGAATAATTCGATGAAACCTACTGCTGAAGCGTGATTGAATTTATCATGTTTAGAGTAAGTTGCTAATTCTTCAGAGTATAAAGAGTTTGCAGATTTACGTCCTTCTACAATTGCATGACCTTTGTAAAGTTTCACGCGTACTGTACCATTTACATACTTTTGTGTTTCTTTTAAGAACGCCTCTAAAGCTGTACGGATTGGGTTGAACCATAAACCGTTGTAAATGATTTCAGATAGTTTGTGCTCAATGATTGGTTTGAAATGAGCAAGCTCTTTTACAAGCGTAATATCTTCTAATTCTTTATGTGCAGTTAATAATACTTTTGCGCCTGGAATTTCGTATACTTCACGAGATTTAATACCAACTAAGCGGTTTTCAACGTGGTCGATACGGCCAACACCGTGTGCACCTGCAATTTTATTTAACTCTTGGATTAAATCTGCTAATTTCATTTCTTGGCCGTTTAAAGAGACTGGCTTTCCTTCAACGAACTCAATTTCAATATATTCTGCTTCGTTTGGTGCGTTTTCTACAGAAACTGTTAAACCGTAAGCTTCTTCTGGCGGTGCTACCCATGGATCTTCCATTACGCCTGCTTCGTTTGCACGACCCCATAAGTTTTGGTCGATTGAGAATGGTGAGTCGATTGTTGCAGGAATTGGTACACCGTGTTTTGCAGCGTACTCGATTTCCTCATCACGGCTCCAGCCCCACTCACGTACAGGAGCTAGCACTTCTAAATCTGGGTTTAATGCTTTAATCGAAACTTCGAAACGAACTTGGTCATTTCCTTTACCAGTACAGCCGTGCGCTACAGCGTCAGCATTTACTTCGTTTGCAATTTCTACTAATTTTTTAGAGATTAATGGACGAGATAGAGCCGATACTAAAGGATATTTTTGCTCATACCAAGTGTGACCTTGTAATGAAACTAATGCATATTCTTCAGCGAACTCGTCTTTTGCATCTACCATATATGATTCAACGGCACCTACTTGAAGTGCTTTGTTTTTGATGAACTCAAGGTCTTTCCCTTCACCCACGTCAAGACATACTGCGATTACGTCCCAACCTTGTTCTTTTAACCATGGAATTGCTACAGATGTATCTAGACCACCTGAATAAGCAAGTACTACTTTTTTGTTAGCCATTTCAATTGCCTCCGATATATGTTGTGTGTATGTTTATACATTCTAGTAAAAGTTTATACACGAATAGTAACATGTAATAAACATAAACGCAACTGTATTTATATAAAATTTTTAAGTTTTTCATGTTGTTAGATAACTCATAATAAACAGTTTTTTCAGAATACTCGCTTCCGTATTTTTTCACTATCATTTGCTCGCAACCATTCCGCTTCTCTATTTATGTATCATACAAAATTTTTTCAAAAAAATGCTTTTGAGACATAACGAAAAACCTCAACAAAACTATAGAACTATCATATTAAATGAAACACTCGTAATGAGCAAAAATACATCCTAAAGATACCATTAGGGTAATAAAAGATATTAAGCTAAAGTGGTATCGTAGCCTCCGCGCTTTGCCACAGCCTACACAGGAGCTAAAACAGGCGCGGCCTGTTTGGATCTCCTGTGTAGGCTCCTGTGGCGATGGCGCGCTACGGCAAAAGTGAATACTTCTCGATGTGCTAGCAAAATATTTCTCTTCTCTAAAAGAAATCATTTTCTTTCCATTTGCACATATTGTCCCCTAGCCCCTGTAATTCTATAAGGTTTTTTATTATTTTTTAGCAACTTACTTTTTTATGAAACACTAGTTGCTTGTAGCGGAGGCACGAGACTCCTACGGGAAAAGCGAGACAATCAAGACCCCGCAGGCGCGAAGGATGAGCGACGAGGAGGCTTGATCTCGCCCGTGGAAAGCAAGTGCCGGAGCGTAAAGCAGCGGTTACAAAAATGGTAATATATGTTTTGATATTTGCTCATTATGAGTAAAACACTAACTACCTCCTACTCAATCGAAAGTTATCCTAAGAAAAAGTCGCTATTCTCATCAAATAGTTAATTATTTTAATTTTTTAAATAATTTGTAAATTGAGTTGAAATTTACCTATACACTGCTATATACTAATTCATGGGTAAAGCATTCAGATGCGACTATCCACTAAAACGAACAATCTGGAGGGTATTAAATGAGCGTACAAGATGTATTAAAAGCGAAACAACAGGAGCTGCAACAAGTGAATGGAAGTAAGCAACACTTATTCACAATGCCAACAACGAACTTATTCGGACAAGGCACAATTCTGGAAGTTGGTAAGTATTTAGTACAATTCGAGTCTAAAAAAACACTTTTAGTGACGGATGAAGGCTTATACAACCTAGGTATCGCAGATCAAATCGCTAACATTATCCGTGAAGCAAATGTGGAGGTTGAAATCTTCCCGAAAGCTGAACCAAACCCAACAGATAAAAACGTACATGACGGCATCGCCGCTTATAAAGCAGCAGGCTGTGACTCGATTGTTTCTTTAGGTGGCGGATCCTCACATGACGCCGCAAAGGGCATTGGCTTATTAGCCTCAAACGGCGGACGTATCCATGATTATGAAGGTGTAGATAAATCCGAAAGCCCATTAGTACCTTACATCGCGATTAATACGACGGCAGGTACAGCATCTGAAATGACACGCTTTACGATTATTACAGACACAGAGCGCTCTGTAAAAATGGCCATTGTCGATAAGCATATAACAGCACTTGTATCGATCAATGATCCAACGCTTATGATTGGTTTACCGCCTGCATTAACAGCTGCGACAGGTGTCGATGCACTAACACATGCAGTCGAATCTTACGTATCGACAAATGCATCACCAATTACGGATGCATGTGCTGAAAAAGTATTTCAAATTATTCCGAAGTACTTACCGCGCGCTTATTCAAACGGTGAAGACTTTGAGGCACGTGAACAAATGGTCTATGCACAGTTTTTAGCTGGCATGGCATTTAACAATGCTTCTCTTGGCTATGTACACGCCATTGCGCACCAATTAGGGGGCTTCTACAACTACCCACACGGTGTATGTAACGCTATTTTACTACCGCACGTATGTCGCTTTAACTTAGTAGGTCGTGAAGAGCGCTTTGCTCGTATCGCGGAGTTGCTAGGGGAAAATATCGAAGGCTTAAGCGTACGCGAAGCAGCAGAGGTAGCAGTTTCTCGCATTGAACTCTTAACACAAGATTTAAATATCCCGACAGGCTTCAAGGAGCTAGGTGCTCGTGAGGAGGATATTCAAATATTAGCAGAAAATGCAATGAAGGACGTATGTGCGGCTACAAATCCGCGTAAGGCAACACTTGAAGACGTAATGGAAATCATTCGTCAAGCATACTAAAACGCCCAAAGGCGACTTGCGTAATGCAAGTCGCCTTTTACTTACTTCTTATTAAAGAAGCCCTTCCCTAACTTTTCAACGAGTCCTGGTGCAATTGCATACAATTTCGCTGTGAGTCCCATGACACGCGGTAAATTGACCTCTCGCACAGGTCGCTCAATTGTACGCACTACTTCTCGTGCTACTTTTTCTGGCTTTAGTAAAAAAGCTTGAATGGCATCACGATATGCATTCGTTGCATCTGCCTTTTGTAAAAATGGCGTATCGATGGGCCCTGGATAAATACCTGTCACCTTAATATGATGCTCCGCTAATTCCAATCGGACACCATTTAAAAAGCCTGTTAGTGCATGCTTACTCGCTGCATATACACTCGCTTTACGCGTCGCAACCTTACCTGCCTGTGAGCTAACATAAATAAAATGCCCTGATCCACGCGCAATCATTTTCGGAGCAAGCCGCTTCGTTAAATAAATCGGTGCACGTACATTAATATCTAACATCGTATCAATGTCTTCATCTGCTAAATCATACGCATTTTCAAAAACCCCAAGCCTCGCATTTAAAATCGCTACATCAATAGGTGGTAATGCCTCGACGACGCGATTCATATCTTCCGTTTTACGTAAATCTGCCTGAATAACCTGTGCCCCTAGTCCAGCTAACGTGTTTAATGAAGACTCATTGCGACCTGTGGCATATACAATATACCCTTTCGCTATACACATTTCGGTTATTTTTAACCCTATTCCACTCGTCGCACCCGTAACAAAAATTGTTTTTTTATTCATTTTCCTGCATACCTCCGACCAAAACTTAATTACATTATAACAAGAAAATGGCTTGGCTTCTCTCTCATTATAAAAAGCCGTATACACGCCTGTTCAATAACGTATATACGACTTTTCAATTTATATTATTAGGGAGAGTATATAATGAACAATTATGAGCAGAATGCTTCTTCTTGCTTGCCTGTTAATTCAATTTCGAAGCCTAAATCTTCTAACATGCGATAATCGCTATTTGCCTCTTGTCCTTCTGTTGTTAAATAATCGCCAACGAAAATACTGTTTGCTGCATACATCCCAAGCGGCTGAAGTGATCCAAGATTTACTTCACGACCACCTGAAATACGAATTTCTTTCGTTGGGTTCATATAACGGAATAACGCTAATACTTTTAAGCAGTAACGAGGGTTTAATTCCTTCGTCCCCTCTAGCTTTGTGCCATCAATCGCATTTAAGAAATTGACAGGGATTGAATCGGCATCTAATTGATGAAGCGCGCGTGCAATATCCACAACATCTTCTTTTGTCTCTTTCATACCGATAATGGCACCTGAGCAAGGAGAGATGCCATGCTTTTTCGCAACTTCCACTGTATTTACACGGTCTTCATACGTATGAGACGTCGTAATATACGAATGGTGGCGCTCCGATGTATTTAAGTTATGATTGTAACGATCCACACCCGCTTCTTTTAATTGCTGTGCTTGTTCTTCTTTTAATAATCCTAAACAAGCACACACCTTTAAGCCATACTTTTCTTTAATTTCTGTCACCGCTTCACTTACGACATTTACGTCTTTACGTGTTGGGCCACGTCCACTTGCGACGATACAATATGTACCGATTTTATTTTCAAAGGCACGTTTTGCCCCTGCTAAAATCTCTTCCTTTGTAATAAACGGATATTTCTCGATTGGTGCTGTTGATTTGGAAGACTGTGAGCAATAACCGCAGTCCTCTGGGCAATAACCACTTTTCGCATTCATAATCATGTTTAGCTTTACTTTTTTACCATAATAGTGTTTACGAATCGCAAATGCTCCATCCATCAGCTTTAATAGCTCATCATCATCACTATTTAAAATCGCTAACGCTTCCTCATTACTAATCACCTTACCGGCAATAACTTCCTCTGCTAATTGTAACCAATTCATCATACATGCTCCTTTTTTACGTGTACTATTTTCAATGATCGTGCCGAACGAAATACGGGATATAGTCGTTCCGCTAACAGTGCAGAAGCAATTGCTAAGCAAAAGTCTGCAACAATACTATTTAAAAATCCAACTACTAAAATATGTGACCAGCTTGTTTTCACATCGAGCCAAATATTTAAAGCTACATATAAATACGGTACCGCGACGGCGTAAATGAGAATCAACCCGACAATATTGGCACCGATAAAATGCTTTTTCGTTGGTGCTTCTACTTTTTCAATAAGCCAGCCGATGACAAACGCAGCAAGGGCAAAACCAATTAAATAACCAAATGTCGGCTGCATCACATAGGTAATTCCCCCGCCTTGCGTAAATACAGGTAACCCTACTAAACCAATGCCAATATAAACGACCTGGCTAAGCAAACCATTGCGACTACCGAGCAAACACCCTGCTAAAAAAACAAAGACAATTTGCAATGTAAATGGTACGACTGGTAATGGTACTTTAATAAAGGCGCCAATGGCAGTTAATGCGGCAAATAGCGCAATCATGACGAGTGAAAGGGTTGATTGTCGTTGCTGCATTGCTTTATTCCTCCCGTTCTGCAAAAAATTGTTCGATTGTTTCTTTTGTTGTCTGAATCATAAAATGCATTTCCTCATCGGTAATGATATAAGGTGGCATAAAATATAAAATATTGCCAAGCGGTCGAATGAGTAGCCCTTTTGTTAATGCTCTTTTATAAATTTGATAACCTATACGCTCTTCACTTGGCAGCGGCTCCTTTGTATCCCGATCAGCTACGAGTTCAATTGCGCCTACTAGCCCTACTTGGCGATATTCACCAACATAAGGAAGGTGACTAAATGCCTCGGTTGCGAGCTTTCTCATTTGCTCTCCCTTATCTTTTACAATATCGATATAGTTCTCCTCTTCGAAAATCGTCAATACTTCAAGCGCTACGCGGCAAGCGAGTGTATTGCCTGTATAGCTATGTGAATGTAAAAATGCCTTCATCGTGCCATAATCATCGTAAAAAGCATCATATACTTCATCTGTTGTTAAGACAGCGGATAGTGGTAAATACCCTCCTGTTAACCCTTTCGATAAACACATAAAATCAGGTGAAATGCCAGCTTGCTCACAAGCAAACAGTGTTCCCGTACGACCGAAACCAACCGCGATTTCATCTGCGATGAGATGCACATCAAACTTCGTACATAATTCGCGCAATCGCTTTAAGTAAATTGGCGGGTACATTTTCATCCCTGCTGCCGCTTGAATGAGTGGCTCAATAATAACCGCTGTAATTTCCTCATGATGTGCAGCTAATTCCTCTTCTACATAACGAATACATTGTGCTTGACAGCTCCCAGGCTTGTCATGAAATGGACAACGAAAACAGTCAGGTCCCTGCGCCCGTACTGTATCGAGTAATAGTGGCTGATACACTTCGTTATAAAGATCCACACCACCTACTGACAGCGCACCAAGTGTTTCGCCGTGATAAGCATCCGTTAAAGCAAGAAATCGCTTTTTCGTCTTCTTCCCACTTTGCATATGGTATTGAAAGCTCATTTTTAATGCGACTTCAATAGCAGCTGAGCCGTTATCTGCGAAAAAGACTTTGTTCAAGCCTTCTGGGGTTAACGCCACTAATTTTTCTGCGACCTTCACAGCGGGCTCATGCGTAAAATTCGCAAAAATGGCGTGCTCTAGTGTAAAGGCTTGCTCACTTAATGCTTGGCTAATACGAGAATTCGCATGACCAAATAAATTCACCCACCAAGAAGACACAGCATCTAAATAACGATTGTCATACTCATCGTAAAGCCACACACCTTTACCACTTTTAATCACAATCGGTGGAAACTGCTCATAATCTTTCATTTGTGAGCATGGATGCCAAACATGTTGTAAATCTCTCGCTTGCCATTCAGATAATGGTTGTTTCATGTTGATACAGCCTTTCAAATAATGATGTGTGCTTGATAGAATAGTTGACGACATGTGATATGTCATGCAGTTGCGGAATAACAGCATATGGTAGTGCACGATGCTGTAAAACCGTTGCAATATTATTCTGTTCCATATCACTTCCCGTATCGCCATTAAAGACAATGCCTAGCACGTCAATTCCGCGTGCAGTTAATACTTCTAACGTCAACAACGTGTGGTTAATCGTCCCAAGCTTCGTACGTGCTACAACGACGACTGGTAATTGACTTTGCGTAATGACATCAAGCAATGTTTCCTTTCCGTTTGCATCTAGCGGTACAAAAATGCCCCCTGCTCCTTCACAAATAACGACATCATAAGCATGTTGCAGTCTCTGTATTTGCTGTAATAAGCGCATTGTATCAATTTGCTGACCCTCCAGTTGTGCAGCAAAATGTGGTGATGCCGGCTCTTTGAATGAATAATCATTCAATTCGACTTCGTTCAGTTTTTGCAATGAATAGGTTTCATACATGGTTGTATCATAATAGTAAGCCTTCCCTTGCTCGATCACCTCACCCGTTTGTACCGGTTTGTACGGTGTTACACGAAGTCCTTGCTCTTGTAGCTGGCGCATTAACAATGTCGTGACACATGTTTTTCCGACATCTGTATCTGTGCCGACTACCCAAAAATGTGGCATTGTTAACCTCCTCTTCATTTACGTTAACTGTTTACATTTTTAAGTTAACACAATTATTCTTATTTTGTAAATGCTCTTTTATGAAACAAAATGCTACATTCGAAAATTCAAATGATGAATAGATTATGTTATAGTAAAGTCCAATCATATGGAAAAAGGGGATTTTTTTATGTTCAATAAGCAATTTCGTGAGATTGTAATAAACGGGGAGGGATGTGCAAAATAATGCATAAAACCTCCCAAAAGTGACAAACCAACTTTTAGGAGGCAATAAAATTGAATACAATCAATATGAAAAATCTAGGGCTTACTGAAGCAATGCTACAGGAAGCTAAACAATATAAACGTCTATACATTGGGCGAATTTCATCCCAATCTAAAAATTTATACAAAGTAATAACAGAAAATGGGGAATTGATAGCTGAAATATCTGGGAAGTTTCACCACAGTATAAATGACCTAACAGACTATCCATCTGTGGGGGATTTTGTCATGATTGACCGAACAGATTATACCGATGGCAACGGGATTATTCATCATGTGCTCACTCGGAAAAGTGTATTTGGGCGAAAAGTGGCAGGTTCTACGAATGACAAACAAATTGTCGCAACGAATATCGATATCGTTTTTATTTGTATGTCACTAAACAATGACTTTAATCTCCGTAGATTAGAGCGCTATCTTTCTATCGCTTGGGATAGTGGGGCGACACCGATTATTGTGCTGACAAAATCAGACTTATGCCAAGAAATTGAGCAAAAACTGAGCGAAATATATGCGATTGCAATAGGTGTAGATGTACTCGTAACAACTAGTATTTCTGATACTGGACATCACCCTATTACTAATTATCTTGCACCTGGTCGAACGGTAGCATTTATTGGCTCATCGGGCGTTGGAAAATCAACCTTAATCAACCGTCTGCTCGGTCAACCTATTTTGGTGACAAATGAAATAAGAAATGACGATAAGGGCAGGCATACTACGACAAGACGTGAACTACTTCTATTGCCGAATTTAGGTGTCGTAATCGATACGCCAGGTATGCGAGAACTCGGTATTATTAGCGCCGATTTAGCTACATCTTTTGCTGACATTGATGACCTCGCTGCTCAATGCCGATTTAGTGATTGTATGCATCAAACTGAGCCGAGCTGCGCTGTCCAAAAAGCGATTGAAGATGGCACTCTATCAATAGAACGATTGGAAAGCTACCGCAAACTTCAGAAGGAAACAAAGTATGACGGCCTGAATGCCAAAATGATTGAAAAAGAAAAGTTAAATCATATGTTTCATACGATGGGCGGGATGAAAAACGCGAGGAAATTCCTCAAAGAGCAACAGAGCAAAAAAGGACGGAATAAATAAGCCCTTTCATTGAAATGGCCGCTTGACTATATGTACAATTTCTAATAATAAAGATATTCCGACTGTAGAAGGGGCTATCCATTGATTGGATAGCCCCTTCTTTTCACCTAAATTAAAACATTTAAACGGTTACAGGCTTCTTCATATTCAGCTTTTAACTGCGAGACAATTTGTGCGATTGATTGGCATTCTGAAATGGCTGCTACTCCTTGCCCTGCTGAAAAAATATCACGCCATGCTTTATGATCATCAAAGTCCATTTTGCCCTTTCCACTTGTTAACTCCGAAACGTTAATCCCACTTGCCGTTAACGACGGAATCAGGAAATTCGCATTGACACCACTAATCGCATCTGTATAAACAATATCTTCACTTGAGCTGTTGATAATCATCTCTTTATAAGTATCTGGCGCGTTGCCTTCTTCCGCTACAATAAAACGCGTCCCCATATAAGCGTAATCCGCACCAATTGCACGTGCAGCCGCGATATCTGCCCCTGTCGAAATAGCACCTGCTAAAATAATGTCCCCTTTGAAAAATGACTTCACAGCCGCAACAAAGGCAAACGGATTTAACTGCCCACCATGTCCCCCTGCACCTGCACATACTAAAATAAGCCCATCTACTCCTGCCATTGCTGCTTTTTTTGCGTGCTTTTCAATAACCACATCCGAATATACTTTTCCACCGTAGCTATGTACGATCTCTACAATCGGTGTTGGGTTGCCAAGCGATGTAATAACAAGTGGTGGCTGATACTTCTTAATTAGCTCTACATCCTCGTCATAGCGCGGATTTTCTCCTTTATGGCAAATGATATTGACACCCCACTTCTCTGTTGGTAGTGCTTCTTTAATTTCTGTTAACCATTCCTCACATACACTAATCGGACGCGCATTTAATAATGGAAATGTACCAATGATACCAGCGCGTGCAGATTCAATTACCATCTTTGGATTTGATATTAAAAACATCGGTGCCACAATTACTGGCAATTGCATAAAAACACCCCTTTTCTCGTATTAACATTAAAATTCTCCATAAAACTGAATATCCCTTCATTTTTTGCATTTTATTTTTTTGTTATTTCTCTAAATCTCCCCTACAGTTTGACTTTTAAATGGTTAATTGCACATCTATATATTCAATAATGGAATAAACTAAACGTAGGTGCATGATTCACACATCAAATTCATACTATGGTAATACAGAGGAGTTGAGGTATAGAGGGGCAGAGGGTGTATGGCGCTGGCTTCACTAAGCATTAGCTCACAATCGAATCAAGGTAACGCGAAAGTAAACTTTAAATTTGTTCAACTATATGTATGTCTCTCACAAAATTGTGACGAAATGTTTAGTGGATGCGACGGGAAGGTCAGCTTGGATTTGCAAATGACTAAGCATTTTTAATCAATTGGAGGTGAAAACATGCAAATCGTCATCTGGGTATTACAAGGCTTACTGGCAGCTGTTTTTATTTTCGCGGGTTATGGGAAATTAACTGGATCAAAAATGCATAAAGAAAACTTCATCAAATGGGAATTGCCACAATGGTTCCGTGTGTTCACAGGGATCATCGAATTTGGTTCAGCTATTATGCTAATTGTAGGTTTCTGGAATGACATGTGGGCTGTATATGGGGCTATCGTTTTAATTTTAGTAAGTATTGGTGGGATTTTTACACATATTCGTATAAGAGATAGCTGGAGAGCTACAATGCCGATTTTTTCGCTCGGTGTGATTGCACTTCTATTATTCTTCTTAATCATTTATAGTGTAGGATAAAATGTCCTCATAACTGTTCCGTAGTAAGGAAAGTCTTTTCTTAACACATTAATATAAAAGGCATACCTTGACCTATTTGGTTCAAGATATGCCTTTTATTGATTATTCCTTCTCTTCTAGCCCGAACAATTGCATCAGTGAAGTCTTTGAATGAATAACATCTTCTAATGTGTAGCTATCCAGTACTTTTAAATATGCCTGCAATGCTTCATATAACGCATTTTTCAACCTACATTCAGGGGCAATACGACATAAATTATTTTCTGGATTAAAGCATTCTACAATATGAAAATCTTCCTCTGTTTTGCGTACAACTTCCCCGATGACAATCTCTTGAGGATCGATTGCTAAGCGGATGCCACCGCCACGTCCGCGAATCGTTTCGATATAACCGTATTTCCCCAAATCATATGTCACTTTCATTAAATGATTTTTTGAAATTTGATATGTGTCCGCAATTTCTTGAATTGTTGCTAAATGGTCTTGGCCACGCACGCCCAAGTACATTAGCACTCGCAATGAATAATCCGTATATACAGTTAAGCGCACTTCTCCACCAACTTTCTTCTTATATGAGTATACCATCAAATCATTTGAGGAATAATACATATGCTTAGAAACAAAACATATATTTTAAATATGTGTTTTGTGAATAATTTGTTAAAGATGTATTTTTAATATTGCTTTTAAATAAAAGCAGGCGTATAGTGAGAAGTGAAAGGACGTGACGATATGTTACAACAAAAAACGATTGATATTATTAAAGCGACAGTACCCGTTTTAGAACAACACGGTTTAACAATTACAAAAACGTTTTACAAAAACATGTTTGAAGCACATCCAGAATTACTTAACATTTTTAACCACACAAATCAGCAACGAGGACGTCAGCCACATGCTTTAGCCAACACGGTGTATGCAGCTGCTGTTCACATTGACAACTTAGAAGCTATCGTACCGGCAGTGATGTTAATTGCCCATAAACACCGTAGCCTTGGGGTTTTACCAGAGCACTATCCTATCGTTGGACAACACTTACTAGGTGCCATCAAGGAAGTACTTGGCGATGCAGCCACACCAGAAATTATTGATGCATGGGCTCAAGCATACGGTGTCATTGCGGATATCTTTATCTCAGTGGAAGAAGATTTATACAGACAAACGGAAAACAATGGCGGCTGGCGTTTATTCAAGCCATTCAAAATTGCACGTAAAGTAAAGGAAAGCGATATCGTCACAAGCTTCTACTTAACTCCAGTTGACGGTGAAAAATTACCAGAAGCAGTACCTGGTCAATACATTTCTATTCGCCTTGCGATGCCAGGTGAACAATATTTAATGAATCGTCAATACACAGTAACAGACGTAACAGAAAACAACGAATACCGTATTTCTGTCAAACGTGAAGACGAAGGAACACCAAATGGTCGCGTATCAACATACCTTCACAATGATGCCGAAATCGGTACAGAAATCGAAGTATCAGCTCCAGCTGGTTTATTCACATTAAACGAAGGGACAAATGATGTATTATTCATCGCAGGCGGCGTTGGTGTAACACCTTTATACCGTATGTTACTGACAGCTGATAATCGTAAAACATCCTTCATTTTATGTGCACGTAACGAGCGCGTCGCTGCCTTCACTGAGCAAATCGAAGCAAATGCGGACCATTATAAAGCGATTTACTCGGATACGGATGGTTTCGTAACGAAGGAACAGATTGAAAATATGTTAACTTCGGAGTCTGATGTATACATTTGTGGACCAACACCATTTATGCAAGCTGTTATAGGTCAATTAAGAGAACTAGGTGTTGCAGAAGACCGCATTCACTATGAATTCTTCGGTCCAGCATTAGCGGTATAATCAAAACTTTTAAGAGAAAAAGCCGACACAAAATCGTGTCGGCTTTTTTAACGTATTTCTTCTATATAACGTAGAAAGTTTTCTTCTGAGAGTACATGGATACCATTTCGTCTTAGCAGTGCAGCTGTTACACCAGCGCCTGGCTTTTTCATTCCATTAAACTCCCCTGTGTAAATGTGATGACTCCCACAGGACGGGCTATTTTCTTTTAAAACGACGGTGTGCGCCCCTACTTGCTGTACTACTTCAAGCGCTTTATACGCACCTTGTAAAAAAGCATCCGTCACATCTTCTCCCGTATTGTCCACGACACGGGCGACACCATCCAGTACAGCTTCCCCATCTCCACCAATAATTTCAGCGGGATTTCTCGGCGTTGGTAAACCACCTAAAACTTCAGGGCAAACAGTCACTGCCTTCTTTTCTTCTACTAGCTGCCTAATTTTTTCAACCGTATTGGCATTGCCGTCATAGCGGACTTTCATCCCTGCCAAACAACTACTCATAACAATCATACACTCACCCCTTCAATCTCGGTCAAATAAATATTTACGTGAATCACTTTCAATCCGTCGATCACAATCATCACAAGAAAACTGCCCATTCCGATTTTGTTTGTATTGCTGATATTTTCGTGTCCCTTCTTCTAACTTAAAAGGCTTTTTACAATACCTACAATGGATTTCATAATAAATCATCACGATGCTCCTTTACTAACATATCTCTACTCGTACATAATAGCGACAATAAAGGGAATAAACAATACGAATAAACGATGAACTCCTCTAAGCAAAAATTGTAGCTTTAAAATAAAGTTTGATCAAATTGACACTAAAAACCTTAATAAACTAATAAAAAGAAAGAGCGGGTTTTGAAAAAATAATTAAAATACGCACTTCATATATTCAATTAAATTACCCATTAAAGCGCCTGATTGTTACATATCAAAAGAATTTCTATTAGCGAGTTTAATACAATAGCTACTATATTTTTTTTAACCCTATTCACTTATTTTTCTCTGCGTAGATACTAAACACCCCTAATATAAACAATAAAACAACACCGACTAAAGTCGTTGTTGACCAAGATATTCTTGGATCGAATAATTGAAAGAAAAAAGTAAAGACGGGTACGAAGCAAAGTGACATCATCACTAAAAACGTCTCACAATATTGAATACCTTTCTGTAATAAATACATCGGGATTAAGACACCAGCAATTGTTACAAGTAAAATCCACAGTACATTATCAAAAATATAATCAATTAAAATATCATAGGTAAAAATAAATGATAAAAGTACGATACCATAAAACCGATGTGTCAAAATCATCGAGCTTGTCCATCCGCCTGCACTTAGCTCCTTTGAATAGATAGTACAAAGTACAGCTCCTAAACCACAAAAAACACTCGCTATTACACCTAGAGTCGTATTTGTACTTAGATTCAATTGAATACCTGAATAACCATTAAAGATAGAAATGATTAATAAGAAACAAGCCAATAATGTTCCCAGTGCAATTCCCCACTGTACTTTAGCGATAAACCTTCTTTGTGTAAATGCGAGGAAAATCACAAATAGTGGACCTAACCCCATCTCAAGCGAACTAACGATTGCTGGCTCAATGAATTTCAATGCAAAGTAAAATCCCATGAATGCGAGAACAGAGGATAAATTTAACTTTAGCAAGGATTGCCATGAGGATTGCCATTTATAAGCTACCTTTTGATTTCTAGCAAAAAAGGAAAAATAACAGGCAGTCAAAAAGAAACTAATACCCGTAAATAGAAATGGATGCACATTTTGTACACGGCTTGCGTAAAATACTTGGCTTGCTGCAGTTAATAAAGCAGATAGCAATAACGCAGTTACTCCTACCGTATAAGTTCTATTTTTCGGAACATTTACTTCAAGTCGCATACTTATCTCCCTTTTCTTATGATTATCATTAAACGCTCAAATCATTTTCTTTATATATTTCAACATGAATGATTTTCTTCCTTCCGATTGCTTCATAAGAAAAATCATCTATAAAACGGCGTAACTTTAGGACAAACAGTTAAACCCATGAAAATGAAAAGTTAGCTTATACTGTATTCAATAGAAAAAACGCTTGGACAATGCCAAGCGTTTTTTCCTCTGTTACAGACGACCATAGCCTGTGAAATGTTTTCCCCAGTAGCCGCTGTCAATAGTATCAATTTTTACTTGTTTCCCTGCTGCTGAAATCATTTTGTTGTTTCCAATATAGAAACCTACGTGTGATATCCCTTTCTTATATGTACCACTAAAGAATACTAAGTCCCCTACTTGAGGTTTCGATACTTTCGTTGCTGTGTTATAAAAACCAGCTGCTGTTTTTCGCGATGTTTGATAACCTGCTTGGTTTAATACATATGTAACATAACCTGAACAGTCAAATCCAGCTTTTGGTGTGGAACCCCCAAATACATAAGGTATACCTAAATATTTTTGTGCAACATTGACTACGTTCGGCTTACTTGTCGGTGTATTCGCTTGGGCACCGCCTATTTCTAGCTTTTGACCAATACGAAGAACAGAGGAATTCAGGTTATTCCATTTCATAATTTGTTGATACGATACGCCATAGCGTTGACCGATTTTATATAATGAATCGCCTGATTTTACTGTGTAAATCGCAGCATCTGCTGTTCCTACTGAAGTGAATAATAATGATGAGCCTAGCGCAAGTGCCGCTAGCTTCATACCCCATTTTGTCTTTTTCATAATCTATTTCTAAACTCCTAACATCTTTCGTTTCTCACAAATAAGATATTAGCATGTGAATGTTACAGGAATATATCAAAAAAACAACAAAATAACCACAAAACACGGTATTTTTTGGATATTGAAATTCACCAGTGGAAATAAAAGAGAGACTCCATAATTTCAGGAATCTCTTTTTCACCTCACCATTGCATCATATTGATTTAATTGTTAATAGCCATTCTTCCTAAAGGACCATTTTCATCGATAATGTCCTGTATATCATAAACAGAAATCGGGAACATCGGGAAGCCATACACATACGCTGTTATTTCATATAGCTGAAAATAAATGACAAGCGCTTTATCGGCAATATAAAAATCTTGGTCAGGCTTAATCGATGTAAACTCACCGAGCAGCTGGATGTTACGTCTTTTAATTTGTGCTTGAATATTGTCAGAAAGCCGTTTTACATAATCGCTGCCAGGCTTAAATAAATCTTTTAGTGTACATATTTTTTGATTTTTCATATCAAATGTTAATGATTTTATATAGGTCATGCCATGTGCTGCATGATAATGATACGTATAGTTCGAAAGAGAAAGACTGAGCACCTGACGTTGATTGTTTTTGATTTCGTACGTACCGATCATTTCCTCAACGGTTGTAGGCATATTGCCAACTTGCTCATTAATCAGTTGCTGTGTTTGCTGAGTAATCGCATGATTCACTGTGTGTTCCCATTGTCTATTTTGTATCCCTATGACTTGTGGGAATACGACGGTTTTGTTGGGTCCACCATGAATAATAGATGTCCCGATTTGCACGGGCAATGATTCAAACATGTCTTCATCCTCTATGCTTTTTCCTCATTGTATTCTAGGAAAGTGGTTTGTGTTTCTTACTTGCTGAAGATGTCACCATGTTGTAGGACTAAAAAAACATGTAAAACCTTAACGATTTTACATGTTTTTCATCCTACGCCCTCCTATACAAATGCACACCATTTTCCTCTTTCACCGTTGCTAGTCCTTTATCTACTAGATAATCGAGCTGGCCAAGCGTTTCTGAAAGGGTTAATCCGAGCTGTGCTTTATAAATTTTGGCAAATAAAATTTTCGTTACATCAAAAACACTCATTGGTTCCTGTAGAAATTCACGTACTTTTAGCGCACGGGCTTGCTGTTTGGCTAATCGCTCTTCCACTAACTCCTTCACATTGCGCACTTCATCACCATGCCCTGTATATAAGGTAGATACGTGTAAATGGCTTAGCTTTTGCAGCGAAGCATTATATTGTAATAATGAATGCGGGCGGTCACCTTTTAATGTTACAGGTGGTTCTACAAGTGGATTAGAAGATACCTTTTCGAGCAATAAATCGCCACCGATACATGCTCGTGATGTTTCCTCTAAAAAAATTAAATGACTTTGTGCATGACCAGGCGTTTCATACACACGAAGCCCCGGATGTCCTGGTACTTCATCGCCCTCACGTAAAAAGCTAGTTAACGGGCGCGCTCCAAATAACTCCATTTCCCCACGTACTTTTACAACACGATCAATATACGACTTAGGTACCCCTTCATATTCTAGTTCACGAATATAAAACTCATCACGATAGTTAATAAACGCCGGCTCCTGCCGCATCCAATAATCTACATACTCATGACCAAGTATATTGGCATATGGAAATGCATCAACCCAGCCCACATGGTCCGGATGGTGGTGCGTTAATACGACTTGTTCTACATCCTTCATCTCATACCCTGCAGCACGAATCCCCCATTTCAGCGCTTCGTATGCTTCCTCTGTTTTGGGTCCTACATCAAATAATGTCAGGGTATCCCCTTTGACTAAAAATGCATTCACATCCCCTACTGGATATGGTGTCGGCATAATGATTTTATGTAATTGCATCTTAACAACCCCTTTATTCTTCTTACAAAGACATGTACATTATGTCCTTTTACGCTATTATTTATAAAAATGAATAGCTATTCATCTATTTTACTCCTTTTTTTATTTTTCGTCACGCTTTAGGTTGACACCTTGACATTACATTTATATAATTTTCTCATAATTCGAAATGAAAGCGTTGAAGAAGCCAAGTAAATGATTGAACGATGAAAGAGAGTGTTGCATATGCTGAGAGCAACATCATCCACTTCAATCATTGAACCTACTTCCGAGCTTGTTATGACAACATAACCGCTAACCTGGCGTTATAAGGATTAAGTTGCACATTTGTGAACTAAGGTGGTACCGCGGAAACGAGCGTTTTCGTCCTTAATGAAGAGGACGGAAGCGCTTTTATTGATTAAGGAGGCTTTTTTATGCAAAAGATTGTATTTATTGGTGCTGGCTCAATGGCTGAAGCAATTATCGGAGGGTGGGTAAACAAAGGATATTTTGATGCAAAGCAAATTTTTGTATCCAATCGTTCAGACTTTACGCGTTTAGAAAACTTACACAACACATATGGCGTACAAATTTTAGAGCAATTATCTGATCTGCACGATGCAGATTTAATTATTTTAGCGATGAAACCAAAAGATGTTGGCAGTGCTATGCAAAATATCGCACCGTTTATTTCAGCTAACGCAGCGATATTATCGGTGCTGGCCGGCATTTCCATTAAAACGATTGAAGATGGTTTATGTGCGCGTCCTATCGCGCGCGTGATGCCCAATACTTCTGCGACAATTGGCATGAGTGCAAGTGGTATTGCTTTTAATGATCTTGTAACAGAGGAACAAAAAGCATTATTTATTGACATGCTTATGACAATTGGTCTTGTCGTTGAAGTAGAGGAAGATAAACTACATGCGGTAACAGCTCTTTCTGGTAGTGGTCCCGCTTATATTTATTACTTAATGGAAGCGTTTGAAAAGGTAGGAACAGACATTGGTTTACCGAAAGATATCGTACGCCAATTAATGGTTCAAACACTTGCTGGTTCCGCTTCTATGTTACAATCAGTCGATGAGGAGCCAGATGAGCTACGTCGTAAAATAATGAGTCCTGGCGGGACAACAGAGGCTGGCATCCAAGCACTACAGGACCATCATTTTACAGAAACGATTGAAGCGTGTGTGAAAAGTGCCGAATCACGTTCACGCGAGCTAGCTAAAGGGGTTTAATCGAGATGGAGGGAAAGGTCTATGGTCAAACTTTTTGAACCTTATAAACTACGAAACATCGAGCTAAAAAACCGGATTGTCATGGCACCTATGTGCATGTATGAAGCAAATGAATTTGGGTTTGCGCAGCCGTTCCACATTGTACACTATGCTTCCCGTGCGATGGGGCAGGTCGGTCTAGTGATGCTAGAAGCAACGGCGATATTGCCAGAAGGTCGTATTTCAGCTCGTGACCTTGGCATATGGCGTGATGAGCAACTGGAAGGACTAAAGCAAATCGTCGACCAAATTCATGCATACGGCAGTAAAGCAGCCATTCAACTAGCACATGCTGGACGCAAAGCTACGGTAGAAGGACCTATTTATGCCCCGTCTGCGATTGCGTTTGATGACACCTATCAAACACCTGTCGCACTAACAGCCGAACAGATTAAAGAAATCGTGCATGCCTTTGTTGCTGCGGCACAACGCGCGATTAATGTAGGGTTCGATGTGTTAGAAATTCACGGTGCACACGGTTATTTAATTAGTGAGTTTTTATCGCCTTTAACGAATAAACGTGAAGATGCATACGGCGGTAGCCCAGAAAATCGTTATCGTCTATTACGAGAAGTCATTGACGGTATTCGTGCGATTTGGAATGGACCATTACTTGTCCGTGTTTCCGCAAAGGATTACGTAGAAGGTGGCAACAATCCGGAAGACTTCATCCAATTTGCGGCTTGGATGAAAGCACAAGATGTGGATTTAATTGATGTTTCTTCAGGTGGTGTCGTACCGGCGACAATTGCAGTCAAACCACTTTACCAAGTCCCATTTGCTGAAACGATTCGTCAAACTGGCATGCCAACAGGCGCAGTCGGTCTCATTACAACGGGTCATGAAGCGGAAGAAGTGTTACAAAAAGAGCAAGCAGATTTAATCTTTATCGGTCGTGAACTACTACGTGACCCTTATTTCCCATACCGTGCTGCAAAACAGCTAGGCGTTGCTATTGATACACCAAGCCCAACGTATAAACGTGGCTGGTAACACATCACTCATTAACTACACTTTTAGAGGGGATCTCCTATTCGAGATGCCCTCTTTTTATCATAAAATAAGATTACCTGGCACCATTGTTTTATAAGTACTTAAAAAGCACAACGGAAACATCCGTTGCGCTCTTTTTACATTACCCCTGCTCGAATTCGTTTGACAATTGAATATGTAGTAAACAATGCCATTGGAGCAAACACTACTGATAGAATAACCCAAAATGTAAGTGCTCCTGCTGCTTGCAATTCGCTAAAATTTGTCATGATGTAAACAATTACACCGAATAATAATATGTAGCTTAACACATTTGGAAAAATCACAAGTAAACGCAATAAAGCAGGGTTCATTTTTGGTGCTGTTATTTCTGGTGTTGATGTTACCTGTCTTGCTGCTGAATGTAATGTCATCGATGGTTTTTTCTTTTTCGCTTTCCCCATAATACAACTCCCCCTTTCCTCTTATTATAACTCGTACAAACATTATTTTTCTACAATAAGTAAAAAGCAGCTAAGTATCCTTAGCTGCTTCAGACTGTAGACAAACTCGAAAATTTCGAGTTTGTCTACAGTCTTTTTTCTTTATAAAATAAAATTAAAAGATATTCTTGAAAATAAAATTAGCACTTACTACTAGAGGTGATAGAT